>JAGVLZ010000388.1 GCA_020054055.1 Phycisphaerales bacterium | reverse complement strand
GTCACGAAGAGGCCGAGCAGCGGATGCGCGCCCTGCTCGACGAGGCCCGGGCTCGGACGCCGGTCGATGAGCCCGCGATCTCGAAGTCCCTCTCGGGGCTGGGGCGCGTGCTGCTCGCCACGTCAAAGTACGAGGCGGCCGAGGAGGTCTACCGCGAGTGCCTGACCATCCGTCGCCGGCTGTTCACCGCGCCCCACAACGAGATCGCCGACACGCTGGATTCGCTTGCCCGGGCCCTCGATGCGCGGACGCGCGACGCCGAAGCGGTCACGATCTTCGAGGAATCGCTGGCCATGCGGACCGCGCTCCAAGGCGAACTGAGCCCGGGGCTGGCCAGCACCATCAACAACCTTGCCTCGGTCTACCACGACCTGGGGCAGTTCCCAGAGGCGGAAAAAATGTACCTCCGCTCGCTCGAACTGAACGAGCGCATCCACACCCGCAACTCCACTTCTTACGCCATGCCCCTCAACAACCTGGCCATGCTCTACCAGGATAAGGGCGACCTCGCCGCGTCGGAGAAGGCGTTCCGCGAGAGTCTCGAAATCCGCCGACAGATCTACGGCGAGGAGCACCCATCGGTCGCCAACGCCATCAACAACCTGGGCGGCGCGCTCTTCCACCAGAAGCGCTATGACGAGGCCATCGACTACTTCGAGCGCGCCCTCGAGATGCAGCGCCGACTCCTCGGCCCCCTGCACACCCAGACCATCGTCAGCCTGAACAACGTGGGGTCTGTCCTCACCAAACTCGGCCGACCCGACGAGGCGCTCCCCTTCCTCCTGGAAGCGAAGGACGCACACATGAAGGTCCACGGCCCGGACAACAAGTTCACCCTCCGCGCCGATTTCAACATCATGCAGGTCTCCTTCGGGCGAGGCGACTTCCTGCTCGCCGAGGCGCTCGCGCGCCAGTGCCTGGCTGATCGCGAGCGCGCCCTCGGGGTCGATCACCCCGACACCCAGATCGCCCGGCGCTCCGTCGCGCAGACGCTTCTCCGCCAGGGACGCATCGACGATGCGGAACGCATCGCGGAGGAACTCTGCCTGATCTCCGCCCGGCGCGAGACGCCGATCGCCTCGGAGACGACGGCGAACGATGAACTTTTCGCCGCGCTCCTCGCCGCCCGCAACTGAGCACGCCCCCGATATCCTGATCGTCATGGAAAGACGAACCCTCGGCCGCACCAACCTCTCCGTTTCCACGCTCGGCTTCGGGGGCTCCGAGATCGGCTACCGCGGCGCGACCCAGGAAACCGTCACCGCGCTCCTCAACGCCGCCATCGACGCGGGGCTCAACGTCATCGACACCGCGGAGTGCTACAAAAACTCCGAGGAACTCATCGGGGCCGCGGTGTCGCACCGGCGGAAGGACTTTCACCTCTTCACGAAGGTCGGCCACGAGCACGGGTGGGACAAGGCGCACGACTGGTCGGGCGCCTCGATCGAGCGCACCATCGAACGCTCGCTCAGGCGCCTCCGCACCGATTGCGTCGACCTGGTGCAACTGCATTCGTGCGGGCTGGAGGTGCTGGAGAAGGGTGAGGCCACGGCGGCGCTCCAGCGCGCCAAGCAGCAGGGCAAGACCCGCTTCATCGGCTACAGCGGCGATGACCGCCCCGCGCTCGTTGCCGTCTCGTCGGGCGTCTTCGACACGCTCCAGACCTCCATCTCCATCGCCGATCAGCAGGCGATCGACATGCTCCTGCCCATCACGCGCGAGAACAACATGGGGGTGATCGCGAAGCGCCCCATCGCCAATGCCGCGTGGCGCGACGCCAAGGAGCCGACGGGGGAGTATCAGCACACCTATTGGAAGCGGCTGAAAGCGCTGAAGTACGACTTCCTGAAGGACGGGGAGCGCTCGACCGACGCGGCATCGACCGCCCTTCGCTTCACGCTCTCGCAGCCGGGCGTCCACACCGCGATCGTCGGCACCCAGAACCCCGGGCGCTGGAAGCAGAACGCAGCGATGCTCGACGCCGGGCCGCTTTCGCAGCGCGACATCGACGCCATCCGCGAGCGATGGAAGGCGGCCGCCGCCGTGGATTGGATCGGTCAGGTGTAGGGGCTTCGCCCGATAACACCGCTCGGCGGTTCCACCACACGGAATAGATGACATCGCCCCACCCGCGCGCCGGGAGAGTTCTACGATTCACTCAAGCCCGCGGCATTCCCGCCGCGGCCCCCAGGGAGAAATCGAGATGTCACGCACCGTTCTTTCGTTCTGTCTCGCGCTCTGCGTGCTCGCCGCGCCGTCGATCGCCGCCGAGAGCAAGGCCACCACGTCGGTCAACCGGATGCTCAAACTGATGGACTCCACCTACGCGCGCTTCGCGAAGCAGGCGGACCGCTCAACCGATTCCGCGCTCCGCCGCATCGACACACTCGAGCGCGCCGAGGCGACCGACGAGCGCATCCAGGCCGTGATCGACGAGACGAAGGCCTCGCTCGAAGCCTCCGCCGCCGCGATGCGCCGCAAACTCGAAGACTTCAACACCGCGACGGACCTGGTGATCGACCGCCACGAGCAAACCTCCATTCGCGAGCGGATCATCCCGACGATCAACTTCGACGAACTCCGCCGGCGCGCCGATCGGAAGACGGATTCGCTCGACGCCCGCGCGGACCTTCTCCTGGACGACGCGTTCGCGACGCTCGACGACGCGGCGCCTGTCGCGGAGGCACCCGAAGAGGGGTTCTGATGGCACGGGTTCACTTGGACGCCTGAACGAGTTTCCATCAACGTGAACCAGAGCCGTTCTGATCGTTACCATCCAAGCCTCTGCTCGGCCGGTACAATGTGTGGCCATTCGTTCTTTTCGCCGAACGTTCGTCGGTTGGAGGACGATTGATCCCGTGCTTTGAAAGGCCGCTGATGCCGACCGCCTCTCCCGTTGGTTCCGCCTCCCCCGCTGTTGTTCGCAACGCCGCCCCCACTGCTGGATCGCGCGCGACGAT
>JAGVLZ010000408.1 GCA_020054055.1 Phycisphaerales bacterium | reverse complement strand
CCTCACCATCCTCAACACCATCCTCGCCACAGGAAAAACATGGAACCCGAAACTCGTCAAACAACCTTGACATTCAACACAGCCGCTCTGTGGTGAATGTCTTGCCTTACGAAGTAGCCCCGACGACCGCCTCGGCGTCCTCCTTCAACTCGGTGATGAGCACGTTCGTCGTGAGCATCAGCCCCGCGACGCTCGCCGCGTTGATGAGCGCGGTCTTGCAGACCTTGGCCGGGTCGATGATGCCCGCCTTGACGAGGTCGGTGTACTCGCCGCTGAGGACGTTGTAGCCCTGGTTGGTCGGGAGTTCCTTGACCTTTTCGACGATGAGGTCGCCATCCAGCCCCGCGTTCTCGCAGATCTGGCGGAGGCACTTCTCGACCGCCTCGGCGACGATCTCGAAGCCCTGCTTCTCGTCACCCTTGGCCTTGTTCATCGCCCTAAGGATCGCGTCCTGCGTACGGAGCAGCGCGACGCCGCCGCCGGGGACGTAGCCCTCCTGGGCCGCGGCCTTGGTGGCGTGGAGCGCATCATCAACGCGGTCCTTGCGCTCCTTCATCGCGGTCTCGGTCGCGCCGCCGACGTTGATGATGGCGACGCCGCCGGTCAACTTGGCCTTGCGCTCCATCAACTTCTCTTTGTCGTAGTCGCTGGTCGAGCGGTCGTGCTGGGACTGGATCTGCTCGGCCCGGGTTTCGATCTCCGACTTCTTGCCCGCGCCCTCGATGATCGTGGTGTTGTCCTTATCGACGACGATCTTCTTCGCGCGGCCGAGTTCCTTGAGTTCGATGGACTCCAGCGCACGGCCGATGTCCTCGCTGAAGAACGTGCCGCCGGTGAGGACCGCGATATCGCTCATCATGGCCTTGCGGCGGTCGCCGAAGCCCGGGGCCTTGACGGCGCAGACCTTCAGCACGCCGCGGAGACGGTTGACGACGAGGGCCGCGAGCGCCTCGCTCTCGACCTCTTCCGCGATGATGAGGACCGGCTTGCCGCCGCCGGCGATCTTGTTCAGCAGCGGGAGGAAATCGACGAGGTTGCTGATCTTCTTCTCGTAGATGAGGACGTAGGCGTCTTCGAGCACGCACTCGGCGGTCTTGGGGTCGGTCATGAAGTAAGGGGACTGGTAGCCCTTGTCGAACTGCATGCCGTCGGCGTATTCGAGGGTCGTCTCGGCGGTCTTGCCCTCTTCGATCTCGACCACGCCGTCGGCCCCGACCTTGGCGATCGCGTCGGCGATGATCTCGCCGATCTGCGCATCGTGGTTGGCGGAGACTGTGGCGACCTTTCGGTAGTCGTCCTTGCCCTTGCACTTGATCGACAGGGCGTCGATCGCTTCGCTGGCGGCCTGGGCCGCGCTGTTGATCCCGCGCTGGAGCGCGACGGGGTTCGCGCCCGCGGCGACGTGGCGAAGACCCTCGGAGAAGATCGCCTCGGCGAGAACGGTCGCGGCGGTCGTGCCGTCGCCCGCGTCTTCACCGGTCTTCTTGGCGACCTCGATCACCATCTTCGCGCCCATGTTCTGCATGGGCTCGGGGAAGGAGATTTCCTTTGCGACGGTGACGCCGTCCTGGGTCACGGCGGGGCCGCCGTAGGACTTCTGGATCGCGACGTTGCGCCCGGCGGGGCCCATCGTGACCTTGACCGCGCGGGCGAGACGCTCGACCCCCTTCTTCATTTCGAGGAGGGCGGCATCGGAGAACATGAGTTGTTTGGTGGACATGAAACGCTCCTTTGGAGCGGAGGCACTAGGCACTAGGCACTGGGCACTAGTCCGAATGATCCGCGTGGTCAATGCTTCGTATCAGGCCGCCGAGAACTCGGCTGCACTCACTTACCTGGTCTGTAACTGATTCTCTGGCCTCGTCCGACACATAGCCGAGTTGGCACGCGATGAGAATCTGGGTTTCTAACTCGTAAAGCGAACCGCGAGCCATCCGGCAGAACCGAACGTAGTCCGCCGTCGTCCCGCGTCCATAGCCCTCGGCGATATTGCTCGGCACACCAACTGACGCACGTCGCAACTGTGAAATCAACCCGAACCTCTCGTCAGCCGGAAACGTGGCAGTCAATCGATAAATCTCGAGTGACAACGCCACGGCCTTCTGCCATGCGATGAGGTCGTGATATGAACGAATCGCTGTCGTCACGGTGCTCGCCTGGTGCCTAATGCCAAGTGCCTAGTGCCTACTTCTCGATCACGCCGAGGATCTCGGTTTCGCGCAGGATCAAGTGCTCCGTGCCCTTCACCTCGACTTCGGAGCCGGCGTACTTGCCGTAGACGACGGTGTCGCCGACCTTGATCGACATCTCGCCGCGCTTGCCGTTGTCGAGGCGTTTGCCGGGGCCGACGGCGACGACCTTGCCCTGCACGGGGCGTTCCTTGCTGGATTCGGGGAGGTAGATGCCGGATTCGGTCTTGCTCTCTTTTTCGGAGGGCTTGATGAGGACGCGGTCTTCGAGTGGTTTGACGGCCATGGTGTTCTCCTGGGATGGGCTTGACGCCTGTTGTTTCTGTTCCTGCTGTCCACTGTCCGCTGTCAACTGTTCACTTGTCTAGTCGCTCCCCTCCGCATTGATATAGGAGTACTTCTCTTCGATCTCCCGTCGCTCGACCGGGACATTGATCCCCTCGCGCTTGTAGAAGCCGAAGGGGGTGGCGGGGGATTCGTCCTCCTGCTCGGGGACGAGGACGCATTCGACGCTGACGATGAGCGTCGGCGAGATGCAGAGGGTCGAGGGGACTTCATCTTCTCCCGCGCCGAGGAGCATGTATCCGGTGATGACATCGCAGATGGCCTCGCGCTCGTTCCAGCGAGAGGGGCCGATGGTGCATGTGCCGCGGGCGACGTGGGCGAGGACCTGCTTGACGCCGAAGACGCGTCCGTCGGCGAGGCCGACTCGAAAGGCAAGGCGGTCGTGCATCTTCTCCGGGATCGCCTCTTTCATGATCGCGATCGAGCGGCCGAACCACTCGTCCCACGTCACCAACTCCTCCTCGCGGCCGAGATCGACCGTGCGCTTGATGGGCGCGCTCGGGCGTTTGGAGTTGGAGGGTTTTTTGGACATGGGGGTTCGGGGTTCAGGGTGCAGGGTCTGGGGTCTAGGGTCTTCATGCCTTGAACCCAATCTTCTTGTCTTTCTCCGCGTCCTCCGCGTCTCTGCGGAGAATGTCCTGCTTCTTAGTTTTCCATCTTCTTCTGCGTCAGCGTGCCGTCGGCGTCGATGCAGAGCTCCCAGGTCTTGCCGCCGGTCTCGACCTCGGCGCAGTAGCAGGTCTTGCCCTTCATCTCGCACTTCTCGACTTCGACGATCTTGCCGCCCGGCGCTTCGCGCTGGATGGTGGCCATGACGGCCGGGGGAACCTCGCTGAGTTCGATCCTGGTTTCCTTGCACGCCTCGGCGCACTGCTCGTCGGCGCAACGCTTGTTGCTCTGGCAGGCGGGCAGGGTGATGGCGGCGCTCATGGTGACGAGGCCGAGGAGGGCGAGTTTGAGATTGAGGGTCATGGGGGCGGATCCTTTCATGGGTGGAGGGTCAGTGAGTCGGTGGATCAGTGAGTCGGTGGATCAGTGAGTCAGTGGATCAGTGAGTCAGTGGATCAGTGATGCGAGTTCGTCGTTCACGTCGCGTGCTTTTTCGCCCCAGCGGGGCGATGGTGTGTAGCCACGGGTGAAGCCGCTTTGGGCGCAACCCGTGGACCAGAATTCTGAGAACCCTCTTCTGCTCCGGAGGGGCAGAGGGAGTATTGCAACGGCGAGAACGGACGCTTCCTTCGCCCCTGCCGGGGCTTCGGAAGAAGAAAAAGGGATGCTCGTGACCACGGGTTCCGGCCGCGCGGCGCGGCCTCCACCCGTGGCTACAGCCCGCCGCCCCTCCGAGGCTGTCAGAGCGACACGCCACTCGTCGCTTGCCCGTGAAACGCGCGCGCGATGGTTGCCAGACGCGGCAGCGTCTGGATGGTGGTTCGTTACGAGTTCTCTTCCGCCCATGAAATGGGCGGGCGAAAAGTGAATACGGCAGATTCGCTCGCCCATTTCATGGGCGACAGAAGAGGGGAGCAAGGCGCGAGTCCAGCGGCTGGCGCCGCTGGCAACCATCGCTCCGCCCATTTCATGGGCGAAGAATGGCCGCCGGGAGCGGGGTGTGTTGGTCTGATTGTTCGAGGCTTGGCTCATGCTGTTCTTCTTTCCCGGCATGCTTGCTCAGTGCAGCAAGCATGCCACCCGCCGTCTTGTTCGTTCTGGATGGAGAACCTCATTGATCTGTGATCCCATACCGCTTCAGCACATCATCCAGCGGCACGCCGGGTGAGCCGTCGTCGTCGGCGCGGGCCTTGCGCAGGTCCGTGAGGTCCTGGAAGTCCATCGGCTCAACGCGCTCGTGCGCCACCAACCGCCGCGCGTACTCGAAGCACGCGAGGATGTCGGCGGGTTCGAGCCAGGAGTAGCCCTTCAGGATCGTCTCCGCCGAATCCCCCGCCGCGAGCATGCCGAGCACATGCTCGACCGCGAGGCGGCGGCCGCGAACGATCGGCTTGCCGCCGAAGATGGCGGGGTTGATGGTGATGCGATCGAGGATGTTTGTTGCTGCGTTCATGCGATTTCTCTCATTCAGCCCCATGCTTGCTCAGGGCAGCAAGCATGCCAGCCGCCGGCAGTGAAATTATGACGACGCCAACAATCCGATGGGGGCCCAGCCCGATCTCCTAAATGTTTCCAATGCAGAATCTTGTTCATCGTCATCCTTGGCGAACACTGGCGTGGCGAAATCAAGGAATAGACTTCCATCTTGACTCTCTTGCTTCCGTTTCCATCGCGCTGCAATGATCGCCCATTTGTGTCGGCAGTTCCTTGCATTTCGTACCTCGGCAATCGCCTCGGTCAACACTTTGTCGAGTGCTTCGCGATGCCAGTCCTCCAGGATCCCGTTGCCTAGTGAGGTGAGCGCGAGGATTGCCTCCTGTCTCGGAAGCAGCCATGCACGATCGCTCGCTTCTCCTCCAAAGAACACTGGCCACGCAAAGGGAAGCCCACTCTCTCGTTGAGTCTCGGCGTACTTCCGGGCACTCTCAAGAGTCTGGTGCGCTTCACCAACAATCTGAATCTCTGTTGGGACTGGCTTACCTTTTTGAGGGTCAACCGGCGTATTCAGCACGAGAGCGGCGATACCCTGCGGCAATGCTGAAAGGGCTTCGCACAATTGATGAACTAGAACACGAAAGTCGCCGAGCAGCGAATTAGAAGCCGCCCAGCGCAGCCATTCGAGCAGGTCAACCTGATTCCGTAAGACATTTTGGCAAGTCTGTTCCATCAAGTGCGCCGTTCTACTGGAGTATCAGAACCCCATCCCGCCCATGCCACCCATGCCCATGCCGCCCATTCCACCCATGCCGCCGCCCATGCCGCCGCCACCGCCGCCATGGTCATGCCCGGCGTGTTCGTCTTTTTCCTTGGGAGATTCGGTGATGACGCAGTCGGCGGTGAGGAGGACCGTCGCGACGCTCGAAGCGTTCTGGAGCGCGGTGCGGTCCACCTTCGCGGGAGTGAGGACGCCCTGCTTCAGGAGATCGCCGTACTCCAACGTCAAAGCGTTGAAGCCGAACGCCGCGCCGATCTTGGAATCGCCCTCGGCGACCTTCGACACGACGACGCGACCCTTGGCCCCCGCGTTTTCCGCGATGGTCTGGAGCGGGACGCTGAGCGCGCGGCGGACGAGTTCGATGCCCGCGGCGAAGTCGAACTTCACGCGGCCCACATCTTCAGCCGTCGCGGCGTCGTTCTTGCCGAAGACGTTCTTCCAATCCTTGATCGCTTCGATGGCGCGGATGGCGCGGACGAAGGAGACGCCGCCGCCGGGGACGATGCCCTCGGCGACCGCGGCGCGG
>JAGVLZ010000043.1 GCA_020054055.1 Phycisphaerales bacterium | reverse complement strand
CGCGAGATCCCCTGGCAGAACCGCGGCCACTTCTACGCCGCCGCCGCCGAGGCCATGCGACGCATCCTTCTCGACCACGCGCGAGCCCGGGTTCGCCACGGCGGCAAGCCCGCTCGGCTTGCAGATATGGGAGATGTCGCCGCCCTCACACTCGCCGAACCTGAACAAATCGTGGCAGTCGAAGAGGCCGTGCAACGCTTGGAGGGTGACGACCCGGAGGCCGCCGCCGTCGTTCGGCTGCGGTTTTATGCGGGGCTGAGCGTGGACCACGCCGCGGCCGCGCTGGGAATCGCCCCGCGCACCGCCGCCCGCCTCTGGCAATATGCCCGCGCGGTCCTCTACCGCGAACTCGACGATCGAACCGAGAAGAACCAATGAGCGAAGCCGAACGCCAACGCATCCGCAAAATGTTCATGGAGGTCGCCGCGCTCCCGCTCATGGAGCGTGCCGCGGCGCTGAACAAACTCTGTGAAGGCTCCCCCGCCCTCCGCATCGAGGTCGAACGCTTGCTGCAAGCCGACGCGGATGCCGGCGCCGGGGGGTTCATGGCCAACCCGACGAACTCCTTCGTTGGTGTCCCCGCGGGGCCCGACAACCGCACCACCTCCGACGCAGTCATCACCGAGCGCCCCGGAGAAATCATCGGCCCCTACAAACTCCTTCAGACCATCGGCGAGGGTGGCTTCGGCACGGTCTACATGGCCGAGCAGCAGCGACCCATCGTCCGCAAGGTCGCCCTCAAGATCATCAAGCTCGGCATGGACACGCGCCAGGTCGTCGCCCGCTTCGAGCAGGAGCGCCAGGCCCTCGCCCTCATGGACCACCCCAACATCGCCAAGGTCCTCGACGGCGGCGCGACGGATTCAGGCCGCCCCTACTTCGTGATGGAACTCGTCAAGGGGATCATCATCACCGAGTACTGCGACAAGAACAACCTCTCCGCCCGCGAGCGCCTCGAACTCTTCATCCCCGTCTGCCAGGCGGTCCAGCACGCCCACCACAAGGGGGTCATCCACCGCGACATCAAGCCGAGCAACATTCTGGTCACGCTGCACGACGGCAAGCCCGTCCCCAAAGTCATCGACTTCGGTGTCGCGAAAGCCACCAACGCCCGACTCACCGAAAAGACCCTCTTCACCGACCACCACCAGTTCATCGGCACCCCCGCCTACATGTCCCCCGAGCAGGCGGAACTCAGCGGCCTCGATATCGACACCCGCGCCGATGTCTACGCGCTGGGCGTTCTCCTGTACGAACTCATGACCGGCACCACCCCCTTCGAGAACACCGAACTGATGAAGGCCGGCTACGCCGAGATCCAACGCATCATCCGCGAAGTCGAACCCCCAAAGCCCAGCACCCGCGTCGCCACCCTCGGCGGCTCACTCGCCGCAACCGCCTCCCGCCGAAACATCGAACCCGCCCGCCTCGGCCTCCTCCTCAAAGGCGACCTCGACTGGATCGTCATGAAAGCCCTGGAAAAGGACCGCCAACGCCGCTACGACACGCCCATCGATATGTCTCAGGATGTGCAGCGGCATCTGGCGGGAGACGCGATCCTTGCCGCCCCTCCCAGCGCGGTGTACCGGGTGCGGAAATTTTTAAGACGACATAAGACGCGAGTGATAGCTGGCGCGACGATACTTGGCGTGCTAATGCTGGGCATCATCGGCACGAGCGCGGGCTTCGTCTCTGCTGCACGCCGGGCCGAAAGCGAACGCTTGGCGAAGATCGAGGCGGAGCAGCGGCGCGAAGTCGCGGTGCAGAAGACCTTCGAGGCGGAGGCGGAGCGAACCAAGGCGGTCAAGGCGGGTGAGACGATTGAATACAACGCATACGTCGCCAACATCCAAGCCGCTGCGGCTGCGCTTGAGATGCACCGGGCCGACCGCTTGCGTCAGCGCCTTGACGCATGCCCGGAACATCTCCGAGGCTGGGAATGGAACTGGCTCAATGCGGAGTCGGACAACAGTCTGCTTGTGCTGAAGCGCACGGTCGGCATTGCTGCCGTCCTGTATAGCCCCGATAGCAGGCGGATCGCCACAGTGTCATACGACAGTACGATGAGGGTGTGGGATGAGTCGACCGGAACCGTCCTCACGGAATTCAAAGTGCATACGGAGGCTGTTAATGATGCTTCCTTTAGCCCTGACGGCACGCGGATCGTGACGGCGTCCGACGACCGCACCGCGCGCGTGTGGGATGCAGCGACAGGGGCTAGCGTCGTCGAGCTTGATGGGCACACATTTCGCGTGAGCTCCGCCTCATTCAGTTCCGATGGAACGCGGATCGTAACGGGGTCGGGCGACAAAACTGCGCGGGTGTGGAACGCGGCCAACGGCACTCCCCTCGTCGAACTCAAGGGGCACACGAGCGGGGTGTACTCGGCCTTATTCAGCCCTGACGGTACGCGGATCGTCACGGCGTCCGATGACGGCACCGCGCGGGTGTGGGACTCGGCCAAAGGCGACACCCTCATAGAGCTCAAGGGGCACACGAGTGGGGTGTACTCGGCCTTGTTCAGCCCTGACGATACGCGGATCGTCACGGCGTCCCATGACGGTACCGCTAAGATGTGGGACGCCGCGACCGGGACCGCTCTTGTCGAGATCAAGGGTCACTATGGCTCTTTGAATCGCACATCCTTCAACCCCGATGGCACTCGTATCGTGACGACGTCCGCAGGACGAATGCCGCGTGTGTGGGACTCAGCGACTGGGACCGCACTTCTCGAGCTTAAAGGGCACACGTCGAATGTGATCTCCGCCTCATTCAGTCCCGACGGTACGCGGATCGTCACGGCGTCGGCCGACAACACCGCACGCGTTTGGGACGCATCGACCGGTTCATCCCTCTTCGAGCTCCGGGGGCATATCGATGGAGTATTCAAAGCAGAATTCAACATTGATGGCACCCGGCTTCTCACAGCATCTTGGGATACAGATGTAAGGGTGTGGGATACATATCCCGATAGACACCTTACCCAGTTCAGCGGCAATAATGACATCGGCCGTGCGGTCAGCTTCATGCCAGATGGAGCGAGGATTCTAACAAGCTCGGAATACGGCAAATGGCAAGTCCGAGATGTGACGAGCGGGTCCATCCTTGCGGAGATCTGCCACTCACTGGGGATTCGTTCTGCAACGTTCAGCCCTGATGGTGCACGAATTCTCGCGATCTATGCGGATTCGACAGTGCGAGTATTGCTAACGGCGACAGGTGCCACGCTCGCCGAGCTAGAAGGGCACGTGGGCTATGTGAACTCCGCCTCCTTCAACTCTGATGGGACACAGATCATCACGCGGTCAGGAAACGATACATTGCGAGTATGGGACGCAGCAACCGGGGCCTGCCTCGGCGAGCTCAAGGGGCCAACAAAAGGGGTATTGTCCACCTCCTTCAGCCCCTCTGGAACGCGTATCGTCACGGGGTCGTTCGATGGAATCGCGCGGGTGTGGGATGCCGCGACCGGTTTCGAACTCGTGGAGCTCAAGGGGCACAAGAGCGAAGTATCCTCTGCCTGCTTCAGTCCAGACGGCACACGCATCATCACGACTTCATATGACAAGACTGCGAGGGTGTGGGACTCGGCGACAGGAGCAAGCCTCCTTGTGCTCAAGGGGCACAAGGAGAGCGTTGATAGTGCCTCCTTCAGTCCCGATGGAACGCGGATCGTCACGGGGTCGTTCGACACAACCGCGCGGGTGTGGGACGCCATTACGGGAGCCTGCTTTGTTGAAATCGACGGTCATGTAGAGAGCGCAGCGAAAGTGAGCTTCAGCCCCGATGGCACCCGCCTCGTGACGCAGGCTGGCGACGGCTCCATCCGCATCTTCGACAGTCTCCCTTACCGCGAGAGGTTCCCCGCGATACGGAAGTTCCGCGATGTGACGGCGAGGCTGGAGTCCGTGATCCGGGAGCGCGTCCGCGGCGGGGCCGAGGTCGCGCGCCTGCGAGCCGAGTATGTCGCAGACGAGGCGCTGGCTCACGAAGAGCGCACCGCTGCGCTGGCGATCCTCTATCGCATCCAAGAGGAATAAAGCCGGATCCAAAGGGAAACGTGACGGCCGGCCCGCGATCGTCACGAGTAGCGGTCCGTGGACAGGTGACTTAACTTTCAAGAACAGGGCGCAACCTCTTGACGAGATGCATCATACAAGAGGATCTCTGAACAACGGTTAGGCAGGCTTCCAGCCCGTTCGATCGCTGTACCCGAGTAGGCAGGATGCCTGCTCCGCTCTTACTTCCCCTTCGAGTACCCCTCCCCCACCCGCCCCCAGTTCACCACGTTCCACCACGCCGTGATGTAATCCGGCCGTCGGTTCTGGTAGTTCAGGTAGTATGCGTGCTCCCACACATCCAGACCCAGGATCGGCGTCCCGCCGCACCCCGCGGCGTCGCCGATCGAATCAGGACATGTACGCCCGCGCGTGCGGCACCTCTTGCGGCCCCGCCGGGCGCAGATCACCCGCCTCAAGACTTGTCACAAGGATCGTCTCGCCATTCAACGCACAGAACTCGACTTCGTACCCGGCACCGCCGCGATGGACCAGAACAACAGTGCCTACATCGCCCGCTTTCAGGCCGTGTTCGGGAAGATCTTTCGTGAGCACGATGGGTTCAAGTTCATTGTGAGTGGTGGACATGGAACTATCCTAGGCGCTACCCCCGAGGGCGGCGGATGGGGTAGGCGGTGACCAATCGCGGCGCCGTCTCGCCCGTCTCCACAAACCAGATGCACCGAACCAATGGGCTCCGACCGTCGGGTGTTTCAAGTGGGCCGTCGATCACGAATCGAGTTCCGAAAGGCGTTGATTCTTTCGCCACAACATCGTGTTTCTCGGCGTGCTGCTTCAACGCCTCCGCCATCTGGCCCCAATCAATCGGCCGGAACCCGCAGGTCCGAAAGAACACGACCTTCGAGGTTCCGCCGGGGTGCTGAGGGTTGAGGAGATATCGCACGACCTTATCGAAAGAGATCACTGCGCACTCAGCGTTGGGGAGTTTCATGCCGCAGCGTTCTCGGTTGGAGGAGCAACCTCGCGTATCACTTCCCCGCCGCGAACAACTCCCCCACCTTCTTCCAGCTCACCACATTCCACCACGCCGCGATGTAATCCGGCCGACGGTTCTGATAGTTCAGGTAGTACGCGTGCTCCCACACATCCAGCCCAAGGATCGGCGTCCCGCCGCAGCCCGCAGCGTCGCCGATCGAGTCCTTCATCAGCGGATTGTCCTGGTTCGCCGTCGAGCAGACCTCGACCTTCCCTCCCTTATGCACGCACAGCCACGCCCACCCCGACCCAAACCGCCCCGTCGCCGCCGCCGCGAACTTCTCTTTGAACTCGGAGAACGATCCGAACGCACCGTTGATCGCCGCGGCCAGATCACCGCTCGGTTCACCACCCTTGACCGATGGCGCCATGATCTCCCAGAAGAGTGAGTGATTGAAGTGGCCGCCGGCATTGTTCCGCACCGGCCCCATCTTGTCCGCCGGGACTTCTTTCAGCCGACGGCAGACCTGTTCGACCGACCACTCGGCCATCGGCGTCCCCTCCAGCGCCTTGTTCGCGTTGGTGACGTAGGCGTTGTGATGCTTCCCGCGATGGATCTCCATCGTCTTGGCATCAATGTGCGGCTCGAGTGCGTTCTCGGCATACGGCAGGTTGGGCAACATGAAGGGCATGGGAGGCTCCTGTTTCAGTTTCGGGGAGACCCAAACGACATTTTTTGAGGACAGACCACTTTACCGAACCGGCGTGAATGAGAATTCCAAACGAGCAGGCGTAGTGTACTCAAATTCCGATCATTCACCAAACATCCGTCGAAAACTTGAATAAAACTGGTCGTATCGGTGTTTATGAAAGAATATTCATGCACTTTCCTCATTCCATTAGGTGCATCCCACTTGTCAACAGGTTGAATTTGTTTTAGAATCCTTCCAGTAACTGAGAACCGTAGCCGATGGTTCCCGTACAAATAGCGTGCGGCAGTTCAGCCCGGGGCCGCCGCACGCCGATCTTCCCGGGTAGCCCGCACCTCGGTCCCAAAACCGCAAAGGACGGCTCTTCGAGTTCTGGACCAGACAGGACCGCATCAGCATGGCCTCGAAAAGACGTTTCAGAAAACATTGAAATCTGAAACCGAGTTGCAAACGAACGAAATGGCAGCACAGTCAAGGATGACCGAATCGACTTTCAGTGAGAACCAAGACATGACCCCTTCCCGCTTCCAGGCCAACTCTCCCCTCGACCGGCTCCGCCGGCGTCGTGGCGTTGCGCTCGGCGTGAGCGGCGGGACCAGCGGGGCCGCGCGTCGAGGCCTGCGCCGCTCCTTCACTCAGGAAGAGGAGCGCCTGCTCAAGGCGCTCGTCAAGGGCGAGCAGGACTTCATCGACAGCCCGAGTTTCTACACCAAGGACCCCGAGCGCAAACTCTTCGAGGACGCGCCCGCCGTGCGCAAGCCCGATGCCTCGTGGTATCACCCCGTGATGGACGATCTGAACGCGGGTCGCGGGCGCATGCCCAAGACCTCCGAGCAGGTGATCCTCACCGGCGCCGAGGAAAAGGTGCTCTTCCTCCAGTTCAACTACGCGCGCTACCGCATCGGCCAGATCCAGGACGAGGTCCGCTCTTCCGAGACCGGCAAGCCCACGCACGAGCAGTGCGAGGCGCTCCTCCGCTGGTACCGCAAGGCGGACGAACTCCGCGAGCAGATCGCGGAGACCAATCTCGCCTTGGTGCTCGCGATGGCGAAGCGCACGCGGATGAGCGAGGTGGACTTCGCCGACCTCGTCAGCGAGGGCAACATGGCGCTCCTCCGCGCGGTGGACAAGTTCGACTGCGAGCGCGGGTTCAAGTTCTCGACGTATGCGTGCCGGGCGATCCTCAAGGCCTTCAGCCGTCAGGGCATGAAGCTGAGCAAGTACCGGCAGCGCTTCCCGACGGACTTCGACCCGAAACTCGAGAAGTCGAACCACCTCGAGGTGAAGCGTTCCGAGTTCAAGAGCGACGCCGCGGCGGAAGTGAAGCGCCTCGTCACGGAGAACCGGTGCGAACTGACGGACATCGAGCGGACGGTGATCGAACACCGCTTCCGCCTCGAATCTCCCGACCCCGATGAGAAGCCGATGACCCTCGAACAGGTCGGGCAGATCATCGGCGTCACCAAGGAGCGCGTCCGCCAGATCCAGAACAAGGCGCTCGAAAAGATCCGCACGGAACTCGAGCACCAGTTCATGGGCAAGCCCAAGCCGGAGGCGGAAACCGCCGAGGGCGAAGAGGTTGTCCAGACCGACCCGCTCACGGCGCAGGCGTCCCTGAACTGAAGTCCGAGCAATCAGAAACCCAAGGCCCGGCATTCTTGCCGGGCCTTTTTTTTATCTGACCCGCGCCACCCGTATGGGTGGGATTTGACGAACGTATTCCTGAAACCGCTTCCATTCCGCGCGCGAAACGGTCGGAAGCATCGGGTGTGAATGACCCCCGATTTGGAAGCGGTCGATGAGTTCGGTGTGGCAAAGTGGACTTCAATTACCTGCTCATCCCCGGCCGTCGCCGCGTGGGTTGTTCTCATCGCGATGGGGGTCGCGTGGCAGGTTTGGTACGAGGTTACGCCGGGCGGGGCGAGCGCCTCGCCGCTGGTTCGGCCGGGGGATGGGGGGCTCCCGTTTCACGAAGGCAGAGCGGCCTTCGTGATGGCGCTGCACCCGCGATGCCCGTGCT
>JAGVLZ010000059.1 GCA_020054055.1 Phycisphaerales bacterium | reverse complement strand
GCCGAGGCTGAGGCCAATTACTATGCAACCCTCGAGACCCTCGATATGGTTGCGTGACTCAAACGAAACAGCCTCCAGAAAACCCGGGGCGCTTCATTCCAGACGCGGACGCACGAAGTCGGCCGCATCCGCCCGGAGGGATGCGGACAGCAGGAGCGCCCTGTTCAAGATTTTGCTGGTCGCGATAGTGGTGATCGCGTTTGGGACAGTCTATTTCGTCGTGGCGTCCTCCAAACAGGATCTCGATGACGAGACTCGTTGCCCGAGCAAGGTGACCAGCGTGACGGTGCTTCTTGTTGATGTCACGGATCCAATGAACACGCCCCAGCGACAGGACTTCTCGAATCAGCTCACCAAGCTGAAGAACTCGATCCCGCAATACGGGCAGCTCATGGTGGCGAAGGTCGATGCGACGAAGGACAGCCTGCTCAACCCTGTGATCATCCGCTGCAATCCCGGAACGGCCAACGACGTCAGCGCCGCCACCGGTGATCCAGACGCCACACAGAGGGATTGGGAAGAGAACTTTGACAAGCCGCTGACGGAGGCGTTCGAGCAGATCGCGACAGCCAGCAATGCAGACCAGTCGCCGATCCTCGAATCCATCCAGTCGGTTGCGCTCACTCAGTTGCAGAAGCCGGGTCAGGAGGCGATTCCTAAGCGGCTCGTCGTTGCCTCGGACCTTCTACAGAACACCGGCGACGTCAGTTTCTATCGTGGATTGCCGGACGCTCGGGAATTCGTTGACGGGGCGACATTCCGACGCCTTCGGACCGACCTTCGCGGCGTCGACGTCGAACTGTGGATGCTCGAACGCAGCGACGCCGCCTCAACCCAACCCCGGTCTCTTGCCGACCTATGGGACAATATCATTGGCGCCGAGGGTGGGACCGTGCGCCGCATTTACAATGTGAGCGGGTGAATGAGCGAGATCGAGACCCATCAGCGGGATCTTCTGGATGAACGCGGCTGGATAGACCGTTGGGGCTTTCTTCTGTTCGCCTTCGGTGGTGCAGCAGCCATCCTCGTCGTGAAGTATATGGGTATCTCCCCCGTCATCGTGGCGGCAGGTGCTGCGGCGACGATGCTGGGATACGCCTTTGTGGTCCGGACATCCGGCACGGGTCGGCTCCGCGGTGATCAGGCAGGCGACAATTGCTATTATCTGGGGCTGATCTACACCCTCACCAGCCTGGCATACGCCATCTTCTTCTTCGACCCGTCCAATACGGCGACGACCATCGTTCAGGGCTTTGGTATCGCGCTGGCCACGACGATCATGGGCCTCGTGCTGCGCGTGTTCTTCAGCCAGAGCAGGGTTGATCTAGTTGAGACGGAAGACACCGCCCGCGTCGAGCTCGCTGATGCTGCCAGTCGGCTGAAGGCGGAACTCCAGGCCATGACCGTCAGCATGAACGACTACGGCCGGGAAACGCGGCAGGCGCTGGTCGAACTGCGCGAGCACATAGTTGCTTCGCTCATAGATGTTCAGGAGCAGGCGACGAAGTCGATCGCCGATGCATCCGCGGCCGCTGGGACCGCTATAAGCACGATGGCGACGAACGCCACCAACACGACGGCGGAACAGGCCAATGCTACGCTCGCCAGCGCCCGGCGTTTCACCGCGGCGACGGAGAAGGTGATCACCGGGATCGAGGAGCATGTCGATGCCATGGAAGACATCCAGGATTCCACCTCCGCCATCGCCCAATCTTTGAAGTCGTTGGAAACCGCAGCGGAGAAAACGCAGCAGAATCTCGGCGAACTTGCCGGCCGGGCTGAGCAGCTTGCGGAAACGCAAGGGGCGCTTGGCGAAACCGGCCGGACGTTGCAGGAGGTCGTCGAGGAGGTGGCGAAGCATATCGCTGAGTTCGATGCTTCCACTACTAGGTTCGAAGAATCACTTACGGCCCGACTGGCTGAGGTAAAGTCAGTTCCTGGCGACATGGCGACGAAGACCGCGGACTCCTTCGCCCGGGCTGCATCAGCTATGGAAGAGCAGTTCCAAGCGATATCCAGGACACAACAGACCTTCACCGATGACCTCTCGCGTAGGGCAGAAGCCAGTCTGGAAACGCTTGAGCAGCACAATGCCGCGCTCGAGCGCGAACTGCACCGGTCCCGTGACAATGTTACCAAGGTCCATGGCGCGCTCGTCGATATGACCGGCACCCTTGTCGATCGGGTGCAGGCGGCCAATACGTGAGCGACCAGCAGCTCGACCTCCGTCAGGACAAATCCTATCGACGGGGCCTCGTCCTCGGCCTCACGATGGCCGAGATCATGATCCTTCTCCTTTTTGTCTTGCTCATGGCGCTTGCCGCGGCGTTGCAGAACAGAGATGCACGAATTCAGGCTCTCGATAGTGGTGGCGCCTCCCAGCTCATCGAGGAGCTGCAACGCGCATATCCCGATGCGAAGGATTCTAGCGATTACTTCAAGGAATTGAAGCGGGCCATCGACGCACGAAAGCATGTCGAGGCTGGCGCTGTCGACAGCAAGCATCTGCTTGAGGACGCCGAGGTTGGACGTCAGGTCAGAGAGGCAGCGGCCGCAAGCGGCGTGAAGGACCCCGAGCGCTTCGTGAAGGAGGTCGTCGCCGCCTCGTCAAAGGGGAGGAAGGGGCAGTGGCCGCCATTCTTCAGCTTGAGCGAGGCCGGCGGCTACTTCTTCGATAGCGGCAAAGCGACGCTCCGTCCGGAGTTCGAACGCAACCTCAAGTCCGAGGTGATCCCGATGCTGGCCCGAAGCGTGTCCGACTATGACGTCGACGTCGTAGAGGTGATCGGGCACACTGACGAGGTGCCGATGTCGGGTTCGAGCAATCTGGACGCCGCGCTGATACCTGCATCAGTGGGACGGACACCCATTGCCGCCCTGCGCTCAACGGATAACGCGGGTCTTGCCATGGCCCGGGCGGTCGCGGTGGTTCACCTGCTGCGAGCTGACCCCCGGCTGCGGAACGTCGCCATCCTGCCAATGTCCGGTGCACAGATGATCGTGCCCGTCGACAAGGTAGCAAATGGAACGGCAAAGGGTGATGACCAGCGCCGTCGTCGCATCGAGATTCGCCTCCGCAAGTCGACGCAGCAGGCGTCGCCTACGATCCGCAAGTGAATCCCATGGATCAGCTCGATGCAAATCTCGGAGAACTCCACCGGCTCGTGCGCCGCTCTGTCGATCACCATGTTGCGGCCGTGCTGCGGGAACGACAGAGACAAACGCCATTCGCTTCGCAGACCCCGCCACCACCTATGCCCGACAGAAGGCAGCTTGTGAAATATGAGCCAGCCTCCCGCCCATGGTTCGCGCGAATGTTCGGCAGCAAAGTCGAATGAGCCGCCGAACGGATAGGCGCGAACGGCGCAGGCGCGATGACCCTTCCAAGAAACGAAAGGGGCAGATAGGCCCTATGGAGCGTCTGGCATTGGTGTGCGTGTCGCTGATGTTCGTCGGGGTATTCGTCTTCACCTATCTCTCCACCGACGCCGGGAGAGGCAAATTCAGCTCGCCTGCCGATGCATCAACAGCGGAGGCGTTCGCCGCTTCCAGCCAAGCTTTCGCATCGACCGATACGCAGCTTGACCTCGGCACGACATCCACGGCGAAAACAAGCGCGAGATTCACTTTCTGCCATACAGGTGGCGGAACCAACTGTGTCGTGGATGGCGACACCGCATGGATCGACGGCGAAAAGGTCCGCATCGCCGACATCGATGCGCCCGAGACGCATCCGCCCCGGTGTCCGTCGGAAGCGGACTTGGGCGAAAGGGCCACTATCCGGCTTGCTGAACTGATAAATAGCGGCCCCTTCGAACAGTTGATGGCTGATAGAGACCGTGATCGATACGGTAGAAAGCTCCGCATTTTGGCGAGGAACGGTAAATCTCTCGGCATGCAGTTGGTGTCCGAGGGCTTGGCGCGCCCGTGGGAGGGGCGACGGCAGCCGTGGTGCTAGTTGAAGGCGATTTTTTTTCGAGCTCGATGCAAGCGACAAATAAACTTGAGCGGGACATCAGAAAACCCACTAAATCCTATTTTGGCATCCACTTGGACCAGGTCATCCCCTTGACGGTGTCAGTCCACTCCTCCCAGCATACATGGATGGTCACGCCGTCATTCGTAAGGATCTCAATCCATGCCGGGTTGTTATAAAATGACATCGCCGTCACCAGCTCGTGGACTGCCTCCATCACGAGTGAGCGGGTTTCGAACCGAACGTCCTCGTCCCCGTCCTCCAGCGTGGTCCTGAGATCAAAGATGCGATTCCGATGCTCTTCTGGGGAAACGGAGCCCCGGGCGACCAGTATGCGACGCTGTAGCTCCATCACGGCCGCGTCATGTCCGTCCACTTCGGCTACCAGAGCCATCCAGCGATCGTTCACCTCTTGCCGACCCGTCCTGATGTAGAGATCGAGGGCGGTTTCAGACTGATCCTTGGCAGCCGCACGTTGGCGGAGCCGTTCGGCCAGCTCGATTTCAAGTGGGCGAAGGGCGTCCGAAGACGAGAAATGCCGGTCCTCCATCGCGTCCAGCAGGATCGCATTCAGAATGCCGTCCTCCCAGAGCGGGTAGTTGAAATGGTGCCCGTTGGTGCATCCGCGGCCGCGCTGGTAGCTGTCGCAGATGAGATAGTCTTCGTTGACCCATTCCCCATTCGCGCGCTGCTTGAGACCCTTCGCCCTGAAGGTCATCTTCGACGAGCAGGATTTACAGACGGCGAGACCCGAGAAGAGGTTCACCAGTCGGCGTCCCCGCCCTGCGACGCGACGGTGCCGAGCGGATGTGGCACGCTGAGCGGCCGCATGCAGATCGGCATCGACGATCTGCGGATAGTAGTTGGGGATCACGTCGCCTGCATTCTGACGAGGCTCGCCTCTCGGCTTGCGCCCTGGCTGGAACTCGCCCAGCACCGCGGGGCTGGCCAGAATCTTCTGAACATAGGATGGATGCCAGCCTTCCGCACGTCCGAACGGCGCTACACCATCTAGGTTGAGTCTGCGGGCTATCAGATTCTTCCCTGCCCCTGAAACCGTCTCCTCGAAGATGCGGCGCACGATGGCCGCCCTGTCCTCTCTGACGACGAACCTGGGCGGACTTCCTTCCACGCTCAGCCAAGCCGGCGCGCGCCTAGTCAGGATGACCTGCTCACCGCGCTCAAGACGGCGTCGCTTCGCTGCCCAGGCCGCTGCAAGACGCGATGCCTTCTTCTCGGACTCCTCGTTGGCGAGCTGCGCCTTCACGACCACCTCGATGATCGCGGCCATGTCCATGTTGTCACGGTCGTAGCAGCGGTCGCCGTCGACGGTCGCCACAACGACGCCGAGCTCGGTCATCCGCAGCATCCACGCGAAGACCCTCTTTGCTTGCTCGCGGGACAGGCGATCGAGCTTTTCCGTCAACAGGATTATCCCGTCCGGGTAAGCGCCCGCCTCAACCTCTGCCACGAAGCCGCCCAACTTTCCGACGGTGGCATGTCTGCCCTTGAACGCAGAGAGCCCATCGTCGATGAGTTGATTGACCACGCGCCATCCCTTACGCGCAGCATGGGCGAGACAATCCTCACGCTGACGCTCAAGGCTGCTTCCCTTGCCTTGTTCAGCGCTTGACCAACGGATGTAAATGATCGCGTCCACAGTGTTATCCTACCGGGTGTAGGTTGCTAATACCTTAGCAGATTGTGGCCGCCGGCCGCGGCAATCTCCAGCGCGCGCTTGGCGACCTCCTGCCCCTTCACCTGTTTCAGGTCTGCGCCCCGCACCGGTGCATCCACGACACCGGGCTGCGGCGGTGACAAAGCAGACGTGCCCTTGAAATGGTTGAGCAGGCTGAGCAGATCGGGCGCGGCGACCACTTCCACCTCGCCCGCCCAGGCGGCTTCGGCTCCCTGCGCGACCGGGCAGACCAGCCCCTTCTCCTGTTCGCCCGCATGGAGCGCGGCCAGCAACACGCCGGGCGAGGGCGCGGTCCGGCCGTCCAGCCCCAGTTCGCCGACCACCACATAGCCCGACAGCATTTCCGCATCGATCACCCCCATCGCGCCCAGCAAAGCCAGCGCGATGGGCAGGTCGAAATGCGATCTATTCACGTATTGATGGAAACCTGCCACTTCAAATCCTGGAAGAGCTAGCCGGATCGGGGCAACGAGCCGCCCCAATCGGCGCCCGAGAAAGTTCGTGTTGAGGCGGTGGCAGTAAGGCTCACAAGCGTACCTGCTGATGAACAAAGTCGATGGCGAATCGGATTCAGCGGGGTGTCTACCGGCAATCTTGCTCATGAGATCGTAGCCACAAAAAATTTTCTCTGCCCACCTTTTGGACATCCAATCGGTAATTCGCGACGTCCGATGATTACGTCTCCGTGCGCAAGCAATTTCTCTAAATATCAGCAACCACAATCGGACATGACGTCCAATTGAATCGGATGTTAAATAATAACCAATTACATTGGTACTTTATATTGCTCATGTCCCATTTAATTGTCTCCGTTAAAATGTTGATTTCATGTTGATACAATCAATCAACAAGTCTATTAATACTCAGGTTTCGCAATGATGTGACGTGGCCGATCGCGCAGAAGCACTACGGCAGTCGTCGAATTGACTGGATATAGTAGTGCCTTTTGAAAAGCTGACTAAGAAAGAATGTATGAGACGGTGGTCGATGCTCAATGAGCAAACGACCGATCCGCATCAGACTGAGTCAGTTCCTGGACAATCCATTAGATTCGGCGGATCATTCTACGAATTCGGCCAACTAATACCGCTGTTTGGTTCTGATTTCGTATTTCCGTTGATAATTTATTTTGCCGAAGAATTTTATTCGAATGCCCCCTCAGGAAACGCCAAACGCAATCTCGGATTGCGTCTGTTTTTAACTTGGGTCGCAAGACAGGCTCTCGCTGCCCCACTGAGCGCTGCGGGACGGGTACACGAGCAATTGTCGACTAGGTCGTGTTGACAAAAGGGATTCCCATACTGGTCAGGTTCTGATTCAAGGCTTCTTTTTGGGGAGCAGTCATGGATCGTGGGGACTTGTCGGATG
>JAGVLZ010000400.1 GCA_020054055.1 Phycisphaerales bacterium | reverse complement strand
TCCTTCAACTCGCGCGCCACTTCCTTCGAGAGCAGCCGGTCCCACGCCACACGCCGCGTCCCCACATCCAGCACCAGCACCACCACCGCCCAGACCAGCAGCATCGCCCAGATCGGCGACGCCGCACGCACCGGACGCACGTCAGCACGATCGAACATGTTGGCCTCATCCGGCTTCGCCGGGTCCAGCAGCCGACCGCCCGTGATCTCCGCGATCTGCCGGAGCAACCCGATATTCGACTGCGTCACCCGGAACTCCGCGCCGATCGTCCGCGACGCACCCCCGACGATCGACGGCAGCGCCCGATCCCCCCGCTGCGGCAGCAGCACCATGTAGTAGTTCCCCCGCTTGGTTGCCCTCGCGCGCCCCTCGTACACCCCCGACCCCACCTGCGACAACTTCATTTCCACCTTCTCACCGCCCGGCCCATACACCACGCCGGGAATGTTCAGCAGGTCTATGGGCCGACCCTGATCGTCCACCGCGTCATACCGAACGACCAGGTCATCGCCCACGAGCTCCGTCGTCAGTTCGCCGCTCCGCTCCGCCGTCGGCCGCGCCGTCTGACGCACGATCTGCGTCCACATCGACGCGTACCCCGGCCATTCGATCCACTCCCGCGCCCACCGATGCGCGTCCGATGTGAACGCCGCCACGCGACCGCGCCCCACGAACCACGACGACAGCACCGGCTCACCCTCGGGGGTCGCCAGCACGTTCGTCACCGTCGCGTCCTTCCGCTTCTGCGTCAGCACCAACCCCTTCAACTCCGGCATGGGACGCGACATGCCCGAGATCAGCCCGCTCCCCGATCCCAGGTCCACCGGCACAAAGGGCGCCTCGCGGATCAGCGGCTTCCGCACCACGCGGATCTCCTTCACGAAGATCCGCGGCAGCATCGTCGGGTTCACCACCTGATGGAACGCGCCACCCCCCGCCGCGGCAATCGCCGCCAGTTGCTGCGTGTCCGCACCGTCGCCCACCGCGATCGTCGAGAGCGTGATCCCGCACTCGCGCATCCGCGTCGCCAGCGCCTCGAACGTATCCCCACCCCCCGGCCCCTCCGAGCGCCCGTCGGACAGCACGATCACATGCCGCACCGACGCGGAACCCGCCTCACCCATCGAGAGCCGACGCATCGCCTCCGCCATCGCCGGGTACAGATTCGTCCCGCCCCCCGCCCCGATCGCGCGAACCTTCGCCGCGTTCGACTTCGCGTCCTTGTTCCGCGCCATCGGCACAACGATCTGAAAATCGCTGTTGAACGCGATCACGCACACCATGTCCGTCTTGTCCAGCGTCTCCACCGCCATCGCCGCCCCCTCGTTGGCGATCTCCTGCTGCGATTTCATGCTCCCCGCGACGCCGCTGCTCATCGACCCCGAGTTGTCGATCACCAGCACCACCGCCGCCGACGGCACCAGCAACTGCTCCGGCAGGTCGATGTTCACCGGCAGGATCGGCTCGATCGGCGTCCCCTTCCATCCCCCCGCCCCGAACGAATCCGGCCCGCCCACCATCACCATCCCGCCCCCCAGTTCGCTCACATAGTCCGCCAGCAACCGCTGAACCGGCGTCGGCATCTCCTCCGCCGCCACATCCTGCAGCACCACAAGATCGAACTCCTGGAACGAGATCAGGTCCGTCGGCAGTTCCTCCACGCGCGCCGTCCGCACCGTCATCCCCGCCTGTTCCAGCGCCCGCGACAACGTCCGCCCGGGCGAATCCGGCGCCGCCGCACCGACCCCATCCACGATGAGAATCGTCCCGGCGCTGGGCGTCACGGTGAACGCTTCCGCCGAGTTGTTCGCCGCCAGTCGATCCTCCGCCATGTTCTCCGCCGTGAACACGGGCCGGAACCGATGCACCGGCTTCCCCTTCTCCAACTTCACCTCGATCGTCTCGACATTCCGACCCGGCGACAGCGCCACCCGCCGCCCCGTCCCCGGCGACGACCCATTAATGTCGATCGCCTGATCCGCGTACAGCAACTCCAGCGTCCCGCGCGTCGCCCCCGTCGCGCTCAGCACCACGCGCACGATCACCGTCGATCCCTCCGATGCCTGCGGCGGCGCATCCACCAGGTCCACCATCACCTCGTTGTTCACTCGGTAGGAGATAGGCAGCACATCAACTGGAATCCCCGTTCCAACCGAACCGCCCGCCGATGCGAGCCGCCGTGCCTCCTCAACCGCGTCGCCGTCCGTCTCATTCCCGTCGGAGATCAAAAGCAATCGCCGCGCCGCATCAGGAGGAAAGAGCGCCCCCGCGAACCGAAGGGCCTGCCCGACGTTGGTCCCCTCCACCATGCTCATCTCGAGCGACAGGTCCTCCCACGGCCCGCCGTTGTCCCCCGTACCCTTCACCGCGCGCGGCAGCATCACCGCCGACACCGACCCATCGAACACCACCGCGCCGAAGAGGTCGTCCGCGCGCGTCGCCCCCGCCCCCGCCGCGCTCTCGAGCCAGCGCTTCGCCGCATCCGTAAATGCGAGCCGCTTTCCATCCTCCAACGAAGCCAACTCCGCGTACTGCTTCACCGAATCCGAAACGTCGATCACCGCGATCACCGCCAGCCGCTCGGTCGTGTGTACCGCCGACGCTCCCGCCAGCGCCATCGCCAGCAGCACCAGCAACACCCCTCGGGCGATGACCGCCGACCACGCCCGCGCCCGGCTCATCGCGGTGAACCACGAAAGCCCGATCACCCCCGCCGGCACCGCCAGCAGCGCCGCCAGAAGCCACCAGGGCTGTTCAAACGTCACGGGCACCTTCTCAGTCTAGATCCCCCCGCCCTTCCACATTCTCGGCCTCCACGCAAACTCTCCCCTCCTCCCGCCTCGTGCCGATATTCACTCCGTGAACGACCCCGTCGCTCCAACCCCAGTCGAACCCGAAACCCCGGAGGCCGAGGCGCGCGCCCGCCCCCTCTTCCGCCTCGACCCCGGCTGGCTCTTCCTCCTTTCCGGCATCGCCCTCGTCTCCGCGACCGTCCTGATCCCCGCCTTCGACGACCTCCGCAAGGCCGAGTGGAACCGCGACCGGGCACGCGCCGTCGAAAACTACCGCAAGGAGCGCCTCTCAAACTATTCCGAGTATCTCGACGCCTCGCGGGCCGAGGACCGCACGCTGGTCGTCTCCCTCGCCGCGACCCAACTCAACCTCGCCCCGGCCGACAAGCAGCCCATGCTCGACACGACCCAGATCGGCCTCCCCCCGCTCGATATCGACCGCCCCCTCGAACCCTCCTTCACGCACCCGCC
>JAGVLZ010000156.1 GCA_020054055.1 Phycisphaerales bacterium | reverse complement strand
GGTCGGCGCGGTACAGGTCGTAGTCGTGTCGCGCGCGGTGCTCGCGGACGGTTGCTCCCCAGGATTTCGGCGCGAGTGCGGGCTCGCCGGCGCGCGTGCGATTGGAAGAGAAGTAGAGGTGGGCGGCGTCCGGCGTGAGCGCCGGGCCGTACTCGTTCCAGGGGGAGTTGATTCGCGGGCCGAGGTTGATGGGCGTGCCCCACTCGGAGTCGATCGCGAGTGCGACCCAGAGGTCGTATCCGCCGAGCCCCCCCGGCCGATCGGAGTAGAAGTAGAGCGACGACCCATCTCGCGACAGTTCCGGGCCCAGTTCATCGTGCTCTGTGTTGATCGAGTCGATCGGCGTTGGCTCGCTCCAGCCGATTGGGGACCATCGTGAAGTGACGAGGTCCGCGTTTTCCCCTGCGCGGCGGCGGACGAAGACCAGCGTGGCTCCATCGGCGCTGAAGCGCGGCTCGTACTCGTCCGTCGAGCCGTGGCCGACGCCCGGCAGGGGAGTGGCGGGGGTCCAAAGGACTTCGCGGAGCGGCGCGGCGGGCGCGGCGACGCGGATGGAACCCCCATCGGTCCAGACGTTTGCATCGCGCGAGCGCGCGCCGATGAGGAATACGAGCGCCGCCACGCCGATGATCGAAGCGAGCGCGATGATGATGGTTGACGTGGTGGGCCGGGGCATGGGTTGGCTCACTGCATCGGGATTGTTTCGAGGTACGGCTGCTGGACCCCGGATGCCTTGCAGATGTCGAGCACGGTCGCGACGTTTGCGTAGGCGGTGGTGCGGTCGCCGCGGACGCTGACCTTCTGGTCGGGGTTGCCCGAGACGGCGGAGCGGATGGTGGCGGCGAGTTCATCCTGAGTCAACATTTTCCCCGCGACGATGATCGAACCATCGGCGTTGATGTTGATGATGATCTCGCGCATGGCGGTCGAGATCGGCCCCGACGCGGCGGCGTGCGGGAGTGCGATGCTCATCTCGCGCTCGGCCTGCGCCATGCTCGTCGCGAGCAGGAAGAAGATGAGGAGGTTAAACAGCACATCGACCATCGGGACGAAGTCAATGGGCAGGTCGCCCCCGCCGGTTGGTTCGCGTTGTCCGATGAGCATGGTTGCATTCCTTTTCAAGCGACGGCGGCGAGTTGACCTGTGGCGGCGTCATGGATCGTCGAGGGCGCGAGCGGGGACGTGGTCGATTCCTCGCCGAGCCAGAGGCTCGCGGCGCTGTCGAGGGCCGCGGCCGCGACGTCGATGCGCGACATGATGATGTGGTAGGCGAGAAGCGTGGGCACGGCGATGACGAGCCCCGCGGCGGTGGCGGTCCAGGCCTCGTGGATGCCCTGGGCGAGGCGCTCGGTCTTTCCGAGTGATTCGCCGGAGGCGGCGATGACCGTGAAGGTGCGGATCATTCCTATGACGGTGCCCAGCAATCCGAGCATCGTCGCGGTTTGCGGCAGCGCGGAGAGCAGGCGCATGCGTTTGCGGATTGTGTGCAACTCGCGCTCGCCCGCGTCGGCGATCGCCTTCTCTTGCTCGGCTCGGGGACGTTCGCGCGCCTTGATTGCGGCAAGAATGACGGCGGCGAGGGGGCTTGGGTCCGCCTGACACTTCGCGCGAGCCTCGCGCGGGTTGCGGCGCAGCGAGAAAAGCGATTCGAGCAGTCGAGGGGGGACCATCCTCGCCCGGCGCGTCAGCACGAATCGTTCGACCGCGATCGTCATGGCGACAAGCGAGCAGAGCGCGAGCGGGATCATCATCCATCCCCCGCGGAGGGTCATGTCCCAGACGGTGGAAACAATCGAATCGGCGGCGGCTGGGATCGGTGTCGGCTGCGCGGCCAATGTCAGGGCGAGTATGTGTTCGGGCATCATGGTGTTTCTCCTGCGCTTGAGGGCGGGTCAGAGTGCGGCCTTGGAGCGGCCGGGGATCGAGGCGGGTCGGTTGGACCTCTGCTTTTCGAGGGCGAGCCGCGCCCATTCGGATTCGGGGAATCTTCTGGTGAGTTCGTCGAACTGCTTGGCGGCGTCGTCGTGTCGGCCGAGTTCGACGAGGCATCGCCCGGCTTCGTACAGAGCCGCGGCGCTCCACTCGGGGTAGGCGAAAAGCATGTCGGTTTTCAGAAGTTCCACGACCGCCTGCTCATGCCGCTTCTGGGCGAAGAGGCATTCACCGATCTGGAACTGGGCACGCGCCGCCGTCGGCCCCTGGTGGCGCGAGACGACCTCTCGATAGGCTTCGATGGCGGCGTCGTGGCGATCTTGATTCTCGCGCGCCCATCCTTGCGCGAACTTCGCATGAAACCAGAGTTCAGAGTCGGCGAACTGGCTGAGAAACTCGCTGCCGGCCTCCTCGCACTTCGTCCACTGCTGGCTCGCGGCGGCGGCATCGGCCAGTCGGAGGAGCGCGGTCGCGCGGACCTCGGGGGGATTGGATGAGCCGGCCGCGATCGCGAACTCTCTGGCGGCGTCGGTGGAGTTGCCGAGTGCGACGAACGACTCGCCCCGAAGCAGCCGAATGGATGCGATAAGTTCGCTCTTCGGGAAGGCCGTGATGAACTCATCGGTGGCCTTGGCGGCGTCGGCGTGGCGAGTCAGCCGGTGAAGCGATGCCGTTTGGAGATAGAGTGCGCGCTCGCGCAGCGCTTCCGCCTCGGGGCCCGCGAGCGATTCGGCGGTGACGAGACAAGCCTCCGCGAGCCGGAGTGATTCCTCGTCACGCCCGGCCCCGGACTCCAGATGCGCCAAGTCGAGCGCGGCGTAGGGGGCGAGCCTCGTTCCTTCATCCTTGAGCACGGCTCGGTAGGCTTCGATCGATTCGGCGTCGCGGTCGAGCGACCGGAGGGCGAGCGCTCTCTCATAGTTCGCCGTGGCGCGTAGTTCGGCGGGCATGGCGTCAAGATTCGATACCCGTTCGAGCGCTGCGAGCGCATCCGCGTGGCGGCCCAGTCGATTGACCGCGATGGCGAGGTGGATGCGTGCGTCTGGCGCGCGCGCGGAAGATGGGCTTGACCGAATAAACTCGGCGTACGCCGTCTCAGCCTCGGCGTGCTGTCCGGCGGCCATCCGCGCGGCACCGAGGTCAAGGAGTGCCTCGGGCGAATCGGAACCGGGGGTGACCTCGGACAGAATGGCGGCGGCGTCGGCGTGTCGGCCTTGCCTGGACGCGATCGAGGCGAGGTGCCGCAGCGCGTGCGGCGTGAACCGATCTCCGCCGCTCTCCCGTGCGATCACCGCTTCGAGGGATGCTCGCGCGTCGTCGAGTCGGTCGAGCTCGAGGAGTGATTGGCCGCGCTCGAAGTTGGCCTGAAGTGCGGACGCGGAGTCGGGGCCGCTCTCGATCACGCGGTCGAAGCGGGGGATGGCATCCGCGGGGCGGCCCTGACGCTGGATGCAGATGCCGAGCCGGAGTTCGGCGTCGATCGCCTCGTCGCTCGATCCGGCTGTCTCAGCGAGCAGCGCGAACCAACTCTCTCCTTTGGCCCAGTCTTTCCGGGCGAGCGCCGCGCCGGCGAGTGATGTGACCGCCGAGCGGAGAAGAGAGGTGTCTTGGCCGTCAGTCGGCTTGAGCATCTGGCGAAGCAAACTCTCCGCTTCCGCGTCGCGCCCAAGATTGGAGTGGCAAACGGCGCGGCGGACACTCGCACGCCATGCATGGCGGCTCTTCGGGTGCTCGCGGAGGAGTGCGTTGTAGGAATGGAGTGATTCCTCGAAGCGCCCCGCGGCGAACTCGTTCTCGGCGATCAGCAGGATGAGCGATTCATCCTTCCCCCGTTCGGAGGGCTCCGCGGCGATCGATCGACAGAGCGCCAGGCTCCGATCGAACTTGCCCAGGCGGTGCGCGCACCAGGCTTCCGCCAATGCCGCGTCAGGAGCAAGATCGTGCGAGTCGAAGCGCGCGCGCCATTCGCTCCAGGCCTCAAGAGCCGCGTCGTCGTCTCCTGATTTGGAAAGCACCGCCGCTCGCTCGTAGAGCATGTCGGCCGCTGAACCAGATTTCGAGAATCGAGCGGCCGAGGCGGCGAGATGCTTCGCGGCGGCGTCGTGCTCGCCTCGATCCGCGAGGAGGCGTCCTCGTTCGAGTTCGATCGCCGCGACAAGGTCTTCCGACGGGGCCGGCT
>JAGVLZ010000101.1 GCA_020054055.1 Phycisphaerales bacterium | reverse complement strand
GGCGCCCGCGAGCACAACCTCAAGGGACTCGATGTCGATATCCCGCGCGACTGCCTCGTCGTCATCACCGGCCTCTCCGGCTCCGGCAAATCCTCCCTCGCCTTCGACACCATCTTCGCAGAGGGGCAGCGCAAGTACATGGAGTCCCTCTCCGCGTACGCCCGCCAGTTCCTCGATCAACTGAAAAAACCCGACGTCGAGAACATCGAGGGGCTCCCGCCCACCATCGCCATCGAGCAGCGCTCCAGCGGCTCCAACCCACGCTCCACCGTCGCCACAAGCACCGAGATCTACGACTATCTCCGCCTCCTCTTCGCCCGCGTCGGCCGCCCCACATGCTGGGCCCCCACGAAAGAGAAAAAGGACGGCACCCCCGTCGAACGCTGCGGCAAACTCATCTCCGCCAGCAACCCGAGCCAGATCACCGACGCCGTCGCCCGCATGCCCGAGGGGACGCGCCTCATGGTCCTCGCCCCCGTCGTCCGCGAGAAAAAAGGCCTCCACAAGGATGTCCTCGAAGCCTTCGTGAAGCAGGGGTTCATCCGCGCTCGCGTCAACGGCAAGGTCATCGACCTCCGCGAGGCCCTCAAGGGTCAATCAACCAACGACAACCCCCTGAACCTCGGCCGCTACGAGAAGCACACCGTCGAAGCCGTCGTCGACCGCATCGCGCTGAACGCCGAGTCCAGACAGCGCCTCGCGGAGAGCGTCGAGACCGCTCTCCGCATCGCCGACGGCGCGGTGGTCATCAGCGTCGAGACGGGCGAAGGCGTTTCCGCCACATGGTTGGACACCATCTACAGCGAGAAGTTCTCCTGCGCCGTCCACCCCGAGTGCGCCCTGAGCGAGCTCGAGCCGCGCATCTTCTCCTTCAACTCCCCATTCGGCGCCTGCCCCGGCTGCGATGGCCTCGGCAACCTGATGGAGTTCGATGAGGCCCTCGTCCTCCCCAACGACACGCTCTCACTCCGCGACGGCACCGTCGCCGCGTGGAACAAGAACGGCCCCGTCCGCGCCTGGTTCAACCGCAAACTCAAGCGCTTCTGCAAGGACTTCGGCGTCTCCTTCGAGATGCCGCTGGCCCGCTTCACCTCCGAGCAGCGCCGCACGCTCCTCCACGGCGATGAAGCCTCAAAGGCAGCCGGAAAAAAGCCCAAGTTCGAGGGGGTCATCCCCAACATCACCGAGTGGTGGGGGAGCACCGAGAACGAAAGCGTGAAAGAGTGGCTCAGCGGCTTCATGAGCCAGACCCCCTGCAACAAGTGCCACGGCGACCGCCTCAAGATCGAATCGCTCAGCGTGATGATCCCCTCGCGCGAAGCGCTCCCCGATGGCGTCATCGAACTCCGCCGCCGCCATGGACTCACCGCCGACCCCAAACTCGTCAACATCGCCGACTTCTCGCGCCTCAACATCGCCGAGGCCATCCGCATCAGCGATGCCCTCATCCTCTCGAAAGAGCAGCAGCACATCGCCGAGCCGATCCTCAAGGAAGTCCGGTCGCGCCTCGGCTTTCTCGCCTCCGTCGGCCTCGAGTACCTCTCCCTCGACCGCAAGACCGCCTCCCTCTCCGGCGGCGAAGCCCAACGCATCCGCCTCGCCACCCAGGTCGGCAGCGGCCTCGTCGGCGCCTGCTACGTCCTCGACGAGCCCACCATCGGCCTCCACCAACGCGACAACGACCGCCTCATCCGCACCCTCCGCCACCTCACCGACATCGGCAACAGCGTCCTCGTCGTCGAGCACGATGAGGACATGATCCGCGCCTCAGACCACCTCCTCGACATCGGCCCCGGCCCGGGCGTCCACGGCGGCCAGGTCGTCGCCCAGGGCACCGTCAAGGAAGTCTGCGCCAACCCGAAATCACTCACCGGCGACTACCTCTCCGGCCGCAAACGCATCGAAGTCCCCGCCAAGCGCCGCGCGCTCAGCGAAAAGAAGTCGGTCACGATCAAGGGCGCGCGGCAGAACAACCTGAAAGATGTCGACGTGACGATCCCCCTCGGCGGGATCGTCTGCATCACCGGCGTCTCCGGCTCCGGCAAGTCAACGCTTGTGAATGACATCCTGTTGCAGGCCGCACGCAAGCACCTCCTCGGCTCGCGCGTCAAGCCGGGCGACCACGACAAAATGACCGGCCTCCAGCACATCGACCGCATCATCGAGGTCGATCAGTCCCCCATCGGCCGCACCCCCCGGAGCAACCCCGCCACCTACACCGGCTTCTTCGACGATGTACGCCGCGTCTTCGCCCAGACCAAGGAAGCCAAGATCCGCGGCTACGAGCCCGGCCGCTTCTCATTCAACGTCAAGAACGGCCGCTGCGAGCCCTGCCAGGGGCAGGGGGTCAAGAAGATCGAGATGCATTTCCTCCCCGACGTCTTCGTCGAGTGCGAGGTCTGCAACGGCACGCGCTTCAGCAAGGAAACCCTCGAAGTCCACTACCGCGGCAAAAGCGTCTCCGATGTGCTGAGCCTGACGGTCGAAGAGGCCGTCGCGTTCTTCGAGAACCACCCGAAAATCCTCCGCTTCGTCCGGTGCCTCCACGATGTCGGGCTCGACTACATCCGTCTCGGGCAGCCTTCGACGCAGTTGTCCGGCGGCGAGGCCCAGCGCGTCAAACTCGCCACCGAACTCGGCCAGTCAGCCCAGGGCCACACTCTCTACATCCTCGACGAGCCGACCACCGGCCTCCACTTCGAGGACATCCGCAAGTTGATGCTCGTCCTCCACCGCCTCGCCGACGCGGGGCACACGCTGGTGGTCATCGAGCACAACCTCGACGTCATCAAGCAGGCCGACTGGATCATCGACCTCGGCCCCGAGGGTGGCGACGGCGGCGGGCGAATCGTCGCCAGCGGCACGCCGGAGCAAGTCGCCAAGAACGAACGGTCGTACACCGCGCGGTATCTGAAGGCGCTGCTGGTCCGATGAGCCTCCGAGGGCTCACGGCGTCAACGGCAGGATAAAAAACTCAGTCGTGTTGGTCGAAGGACCCGCGATGCACTCCACCGTCATCCGCGCTGTCTCCAACTCGCCGGAACTCTTGACCCGCACGCGCTCGCACACACTGCACACGATCCGCGGCTGGTACGCCCATTGCTCCTCCCGGAAGGCCAAGAGCGGTGGCGGCGCTTCGGACGGCGGGCCGAAGAGCGCCAGCATCTGCGCCTCGCTCGCCGCGGGAATGTCCACCGCTTCCTCGTTCGGTTCACCATACGCCACGCTCTCGAGCGCGCCGTCGGGCTCAAACGAGATCGCGAGCGTGTGCCCGGTGCGGAGGCGATACACCTCGTAAAGCGAGGGTTCGACCTTCGTCCCCGCCGGCGCCTTGTCGGGCACCTCCGCAAAAAAAGTCTTTCCGGTCGATGTCTCATGCAGGACAAAGATCTGGCGCTCCCGCAACTCGAGTTGCAGCCGCGCCTGAAACTCGCCCGACAGCCGCGGCCCCTTGCGCAGCGCCACCGGCGAGGCGTAGACCACGCGGAGATTGCGCGGGTCCACGCGCGTCGTCGGCTTGTCATGATCCATGCGATGCACATCGGGAGCGAGCACCGTCTCATCATCCACGCACGCCAGCCTCTGCAGCTCAAGCTCCGGATCAATCGGGGCCGGCGCCTCCGGACCCACCAAATTCCGCGCCTCACCTCCGCGATCCGATGCGCTTGCCGGTGCGGCGCCATGTGCCGCAACCGACCCCGTATCACCATCCATCGCGCTGCCCGCCTCCGTCCAACCCGGCAATGGCCCAAAGGCAAGCCACGCGGCCAGCGCCACAACGCAAACCACGGCTCCCAATACCCATCGCTGCACCGTCAATCACCTCCGCACCCCGCAGGCAGAAAAGGTCTACCGGTGATCCAGCATACGCGTTGCGACTCTCAACGCCCTCCACCCTCCGCCTTCCGTCTCCCCATTTCCACTGTCCACTTTCCACTTTCTACTTTGTATCCTCCCCGGCATGCCCCTCAAAAAATCCTTCTCCGACCTCGTCTCCGAATCCCGCCGCCGCAACGATGAGGTCGACGCCGATGAACTCGCCCAGCGCCTCGACAACGAAGAGCCCGGCCTCATCGTCATCGACGTGCGCGAGGACGGCGAACTCGTCGGCGGCCTGATCCCCGGCTCCATCCACATCGGCCGCGGCGTCCTCGAACGCGACATCGAGCGCCGAGTCTTCAACGGCCTTGCCAAGGACGCCGACCTCGCCAAACCCATCGTCCTCTACTGCGCCGGGGGCAACCGCTCCCTCCTCGCCGCCGATGCGCTGAAGCAGATGGGCTTCACCAACGTCCTCTCCCTCATCGGCGGCTTCCGCGCCTGGGCGGGCGCCGACCGCAAGATCGAGTTCCCGACGCGCATCATCTGACTACGCAAGCCACCTCCTCAAAAATTCCACCTGCGCATCCTTCGCCTCGCTCGCCACGCGCCCGAATCCCGCGTGCTCATTCGGCGCCCCCGTCCGCGCCCACGTCTTCAGTTCCACGATCGAAGGATCAGCCCCCAGCGCCGAATATCGCCGCCGCAGCGCCTCCACCAGCGAGCGGATCGCCGCGATCGGCACCCATTTGTCCGCTTCCGAATGCAGCGCCAGCAGCGGGATCGGCCGCCACTCTTCCAGATGCGCCGCGGGATTCAACCGCCGCGCCATCTCCCCATCCGCATCGCGCTCGCCGCGCGAATAGAACTCAGCAAACCGCGCCATCATCGAAAAATCCCCCGCCGTGCTCTCCACGCACGCGCACCGAAACGAGTGGGGGCGGCACAGCCGGATCAGCGTCGCCATTCCACCCGCCGACATCCCGCCGATCGCTATACGCGAAACATCAAACGCGCCGCGCCACCGCGCCTCCCCCAGCGCCGCAACCACCCCGTCAATCTCCGCGGCCATCTGCTCCACAATCTCCAGCGTCGCGTCCGATCCCTGCCGCCCCTCGACAAACCGCTCCCCATGATCCGGCAGATCCAGCGCACAAGCGGCGAGCCCCGCCCGCACCCACCGCAGGTACCGCCCCGGATCAAGTTCCTTGTTCACAGTCCGTCCGTGCATCCAGATGACCACCGGAGCAGGTTCAACCCGTGCCACCGATTCCCTTAAGGAATCGGTGTCTTCCGGCGGGGGCCATCCCGCATCGGGATGCGCCAGCAGCACCGGCACGCCCGCCAGCCGCGTAGTGATTGACTGGGCACGGAGCGCGGTGGGGAGTTCGGAGAATCGTGAGGCCATCAGACTCAACATTATCCCATGGTGGGCGTGACACGAAGGTGCTCAAACCCGATCAGTCTCGGTGAGTCTGCGCTTATCCTGATTGGGGGACCATCGTGGCGAGGCTTGTAGGCGCTCTTCTTGTCACGATTGCTGAGGTAGTCGAACGTCCGGCTCGATCGACGTAACTCGTTGACGAGATAACTCTCCACGTATCGGATGTGTGGCACATGAGAATCGAGCGGAGCCAGGAAAAGCCGATAGAGCGGCATCAACCGATCCAGTTCGCGTTGCAAGTGATCGGCCGGTGGGTTTTCGAGCCGGATTCGACGCCCTTGTGCAAGGTGATCCAGATCGAAATCGCCACTCCGATACAGGCCATTCTTCCAATCGTTCAGTTCCTGACACAGCCGCCCGTAAAACCCGGTCTTTGCGCTCGTCTTTCCGACGTAGTTCGTCAGATAACCGTCTGGCAACTCAATCGTCCAGAGATAGATGCCCTTGTTCGCCGACTCATGGGCGTTCTTGATCGTTGTCATTCCCTGAACATCTACGAATGTGTAGGGCACGGATGAGAATCGCACCAGAATTGATTGATCGTCGTTCACTTCCCCCTCACAAACGGATTCCCCCGCTTCTCATGCCCGATCGTCGTCTCCGGCCCGTGCCCCGGCAGCACGCGCGTCTCATCGGGCAGCGCGTACAGCACCTCGCGGATCGACCTCATCAACTCCGCTTCATCCGACGTCGGAAAGTCATACCGCCCGATCGACTCCCGGAAGAGCGTATCGCCGACCAGCGCGATCCCCGCCTCCGCGCAGTGCAGCGTGATCCCCCCCGGCGAATGACCCGGCGTGTGCAGCACCTTCCATGAACTCCCGCCGAACGTCAGCGTCTCTCCGCCGCGCAGCGTCTTCTCCGCGGCGCGCACGCTCACCGGGAACCCGTACCCCGCGCTCAGATTGAGTTCCGGGTCCTCCAGAAACTTCTTCTCCGCCTCGTGAATGATCGAAGGCACCCCCGGAAACGCCTCCCGCAGTTCATCCAGCCCCGCGATGTGGTCGAGGTGCGCGTGCGTCAACACAAACAACTCCGGCCGCAGCCCCAGCGCGCGAACGCGCTCGATCATCGCCCCCGGCGCAAACGACGCATCCACGATCCAGCACCCCGCCGCACCCGCCTCGCTGACGATGTAGCAGTTCGTCGCAAACGGCCCCAGCGAGAAACATTCCACCCGCACGCTCATGCACGCCCACTATAGCCCGCGCAGCCCCGCCACCCGTCTGTTCCAAGCGGGTGCTAAAGTTGATCGCCACTGGCACCACCCCGAACCCCGTACCCTGAACCCCGAACCCAAACCCCACCCCATGCTCATCCGCAACATCGCCGAAGCGCCCCGCAAGCCCGTCCAGATGGACGGCGTCAAGGGCATTGCCATGGCGGTCATGGTCGGACGCGAAGACGGCGCCCCGAACTTCGCTCTCCGCTCCTTCGATGTCGAGCCCGGCGGCCACTCACCCAAGCACCAGCACGACTACGAGCACGAGGTCTACATCGTCGATGGCGCCGGCGAGGTCCTCCTCGAAGGCGCCTACCGGCCGCTCCGCAAGGGAGACGTCGTCTACGTCCCCGCCGACCACGAGCACCAGTTCCGCGCCGGCAGCGCGGGGATGAAGTTCCTCTGCCTGGTTCCTATGTCCCGAAACTGCGGCGACCCAACCCCCGGTTCCTGAATCCCTTACCACGCTCGGGATGAGGGCGCCTTCGCCCGAATCCCGTGGTACCCAAGGACCACACAATGCCCGGGCCTTCCAATCCTCGATCCAACCTCCTCTTCTTCGGCGTCACGCTCTGGTTCCTCGCGCTCGTCATCGTGGCGCTGATGGTCGCGCTCCGCCAGACGGTCCCGCCGCTGTGGGCCATGTCCGCCGTCGGCCTCATCGCGCTGATGACCCCCATCTCGATGATGGTCGCGTGGCGCATCGGCGAATCGGGGGGCGGCTCATCGCAGGACTACGCGATGCGCGAACTCATCGACGCCGTGAAACGCCAGACCGAAGAAGGAAGTCTCTCCGAAGGCGCTAAGGGGGTCCTCCACCGCAAGCGCGAGCGCGAACTCCTCCGCCGCGCGATCGAGCAGGACATCTTCGATGAAGACTGGGATGCCGCGATGGTTCTCGTGAAGGAACTCGCGGAGCGTTTCGGCTACCGCGCCGACGCCGAAGAGTTCCGCACGCGCATCGAGCGCGCCCGCGCCCAGACCCTCGACCGCCGCGTCGTCGAGGCTCTCGCGGGCCTGGAAGAGTTGATCCGTCGCCGCCAGTGGACCGAGGCCTACGGCGAAGCGGCCCGCATCCAGCGCCTCTTCCCCGATTCGCACCGTTCCGAGGGGCTCCGCCAGCGCGTCGATCAGGAACGCGCCAACTACCGCCGCGAACTCGAGCGCCGCTTCCTCCTCACCGCCGACAGCGGCCGCGTCGATGAAGCGATGGACCTGCTGAAAGAACTCGACACCTACCTCAGCCCCGGCGAGGCCGCCCCCTTCCAGGAAGTCGCGCGGGGAGTCATCGGCAAACTCCGCGAGAACCTCGGCGTCCGCTTCAAACTCGCCGTGCAGGACCACCAGTGGGACGACGCGCTCATCGTCGGCGACCAGATCGTCACCCAGTTCCCGAACACGCGCATGGCCCAGGAAGTCCGCGAACTCATGCCCATGCTCCGCGACCGCGCCAACCGCGGGGTACGGGCAGGGTGAACTACCCGCCGGGGTGCCACGGCTTGTCCAGAAGGGCAAGCCGTGCGGACTGACATATGCGCCATTACTCTGTTCGGCGGCATGGAATCCGTGGACAAGCAACGCAAGCACCTCAAACGTCGAGAGAATCCCCGCGAGGCGCGTTACCTCACCTGCTCGTGCTCTCAGCGGCTGCCGCTCTTCCAGAACGACGCGATCAAGGACGCATTCGTCGATCAGCTCAGGCTGGTCAAACGGACTCATTCGTTCTGGTTGTTGGCGTGGGTGGTCATGCCGACGCATGTTCATGTCTTGATCGTTCCGGACATCCCGACAACCACGGTTCCCATGATGCTCTCGGCGCTCAAGCGTCGGTTCGCCACGATTGTTCTCGACCGCTGGCGACAACTCGACGCCCCCATCCTGTCACGTCTTCTCGACAAGGCGGGAGGGCATCACTTCTGGCAGCAGGGCGGTGGGTACGACCGAAATGAGACAAGCGCCGATGAACTTCAAGAAAAAGTCCGGTGCATCCACAACAATCCGGTTGTCGCGGGGCTTGTCGAACGCGCTGAGGATTGGAGGTGGTCGTCCGCCTCCGCGTACAAAAAGATGCCGTATATCGGCCCGCGGATCGATCACATTTCTCTCGTTGGATACCAGCAGCCCTCGCGAGATTGAACGTGCGCGACGCCCGCACGGCTTGCCCTTCGGGACAAGCCGTGGCACCCACAACAAACAGTCTGGGTACGACACGCTGCGCCCATCACAACGCGCGGCCGACCGCTATCACTCTCGCCGTCGCCAACTCACACCGATTCAAATCTGAAATCTGAAATCTGAAATCCTCTCACTACGCTTTCCGCCTTCCCCCTCCGCCTGTCTCCCAATCCCCTCCACACCCGCGCCAACGCGCGCAGAAGCGCGCACAGCCGCTCAAACCCGCGCAAGCCCGAACAAACCCGATCACACTCAACCCCCCGCCGCACGCTCCAAATGCACCATCCGCGCGCAAACCCTTCCGCTCTACGCCTTCCGCCCTCCGCCTTACGCCTTCACCCCGCCCCCGCCCACTCCTCCTCTACAATCTCGCTCCACATATGAGGAGCCCCACCGTGCCCCCCCTCGAAGACACCGCCGCGCTGACCAAGTTCCACTGGACCCCGCAGCCCAAGGCCCACTCACTCGTCAACGCGATGGTCGCGGAGTTCCTCTCGCGTCTCCCCGCCGCCGACGAGTTCGCCGACCGCCTCAAGCACGAAGCCGGCGTCCGTTTCATCGACGTGGTGGACTTCATCGCCGTGCCGCGGTCCCCGCAGCAGGTCGAGCGCATCCAGAGCGTCGGCTTCACGCTCGATACGAAATCGGGCGCCCCCGATTGCTATGTACACAAGGGAGGGATTTTCCCGCAGGTTCTTCTGGTGGATGGCCCCTCGATGAAGATCGGGGTGAAGGTCGAGTCGGTGGCGGACTTCGCCTCGACGCACAACCTGCCCCCATCGTGCGTGATCGAGGGAGACCCCTTCAGCCGCTTCCGCCGCATCCTCTTCGCCTCCGGGAAGGGGGCCGAACTCTGGGCCATCGAGCGTCGCGGCTACCGTGGCCACGAGCCGGAACCCTCCGACCCGGCCCGTTCGCTCAACGCCATGCGACACTTCGAGACCTTCCGCCGCCGCCGGCGCGACTTCGACAACGAGGCGGAAGCCTTCGAGAACCTGATGACCCTCGCCGACGCCGCGGTGAAAGACCTCGGCCCGGACTTCGCCTGCGACCTCTTCTTCGAGACCGAGCGCGAGTACTGGCAGCGCCGCAACCGCGCCGCGCAGTTCCAGAAGGCGCGGCAGGATCGTCTGGGCATCGGCTGGGCCAACCACGACCACCACACCTACCGCTCCAGCCGCCACTGCTTCACGCGGATGATCGCGGTGCTGGAGAAACTCGGCTTCCACTGCCGCGAGCGCTTCTACGCGGGGGTCGAGGCCGGTTGGGGCGCGCAGGTGCTGGAGCAGAGCACCGCGGGCTACGTCGTCTTCGCCGATGTCGATCTCTCGTCCGACGAGATCATCGGCGACTTCGCCCACGAAAACCTGCTCGCGCCGCGCGCCAACCTCGGCACCATCGGCCTCTGGTGCGCCCTCCACGGCGAGGCGATGTTCCAGGCGGGCATGCACCACCTCGAATGCGTCTTCGACTGGTATTCCCTCCGCGACCAGATGTCCGCCGGCGGCATCAAGACCATGAACCCCTTCACCACCTTCCCCTACCTGCGCCAGGCCTTCACCGAGGGGGAGCGCTGGCCCGTGGATGAAGCGCGGATCGAACGCCTCCTCTTACAGAAACTGATCTCGCAGGAGATGGCGGGCATCTTCCGCCAGGACGGCGCGATCGGCTCCCACCTCGAAAACCTCGAACGAAACGACGGCTTCAAGGGGTTCAACCAGCAGGGAGTCTCGGAGATCATCTCGAAGACCGACCCGCGGAAGATCCACGCGATGGGAGCCTAGTTCGCGCGTGCAACAGATCACCAACTTCATCGCCGGACGATTCGTCGAAGCGGCATCGACCGCATGGCTCGATGTCTTCGAGCCGGCGACGGGGCAGGTCTACGCACGCCTCGCGGATTCGGATGAGCGCGATATCAACGTCGCCGTCGCCGCGGCGGAGTCCGCATCCCCCGTCTGGGGCCGCACCCCCGCTGCGGAGCGATCGAAGATCCTCGTGCGCCTTGCAGGACTGATCGAGCGCGACCTGGAGGCGCTCGCCCGAGCGGAATCGATTGACACCGGCAAGCCCATCCGACTCGCGCGGACGATGGATATCCCCCGCGTCGCCGAGAACTTCCGATTCTTCGCCGGCGCGATCCTGCAGGCATCAACCGAGATGCATCGCACCGATCTGCCTGCCGGAGCAGCAGCGCTGAACTACACGCTCCGCCAGCCGATCGGAGTGGTGGGGCTGATTTCGCCGTGGAACCTGCCGCTGTACCTGCTGAGTTGGAAGATCGCCCCCGCCATCGCCGCGGGGAACACCTGCGTCTGCAAGCCGAGCGAGGTCACGCCGATGACCGCTCACCTGCTCGGCTCGCTGCTGAACGAGGCGGGAGTCCCGCCGGGCGTGGTGAACATCGTGCAGGGCCTCGGCTCGAAAGCGGGGTCCGCGCTGGTCGCCCACCCCTCGGTCAAGGCGATCTCCTTCACGGGAGGCACCGCGACGGGCACCGCCCTCGCGCGCACCGCCGCACCGATGCTCAAGAAGCTCTCCCTCGAACTCGGCGGCAAGAACCCGAACCTGATCTTCGATGATGTCGATCTCGATGAAGTTGTGCCGCAGGCCGTGCGCGCGGGGTTCACGAATCAGGGTCAGGTCTGCCTCTGCGGCTCGCGCATCTTCGTCGCGCGGCGTATCCACGACGAGTTCCTGAAGCGCTTCACCGCCGCCGTGCAGGCGCTGAACATCGGCGATCCCCTCGACGAATCGACCGAGTTCGGCTCGCTCGTCTCCGCGGCCCATCTCGCGAAGGTTCAGTCGTACATCGAACTGGCGAAGCAGGAAGGCGGAAAGGTGTTTGTCGCCGGCGGGGACCGCGCGCTGGCGCTGCCGGCTCGTTGCGCCAGGGGGTACTTCCAACCGCCGGTGATCGTCACCGGGTTGCCGCCCACCTGCCGCACGCAGCAGGAGGAGATCTTCGGCCCGGTCGTCACCGTGACCCCCTTCGACTCAGAAGACGAGGCGGTCGCGATGGCCAACGGCACCGCCTACGGCCTCTCCGCCAGCCTCTGGACGCGCGATATCTCCCGCGCCCACCGCGTTGCGGAGCGGCTTCACGCGGGAACGGTCTGGGTGAACTGCTGGCTCGTCCGCGACCTGCGCGTCCCCTTCGGCGGCGTGAAGCAATCGGGCATAGGCCGCGAGGGAGGCGAAGAAGCGATGAGGTTCTTCACCGAAGCGAAGAATGTGTGCATTCGATACCCAAACTAGATCATTCACCACAGAGCGGCTGTGTTGAATGTCAAGGTTGTTTGACGAGTTTCGGGTTCCATGTTTTTCCTGTGGCGAGGATGGTGTTGAGGATGGTGAGG
>JAGVLZ010000183.1 GCA_020054055.1 Phycisphaerales bacterium | reverse complement strand
GCCCCCGCGCCGCGCTGGCCGATGGGCTTCGAGCCCGGACATGATTGGTCGCTCACAGCGCGCCTCGCGCTCGTCAGCGCCATCGTGCTCGCCGCGGCGTTGCTGGGGGGAGCCGCGCGGTTCTTCACGCGCTATTGCGACGAGCGCTTCGTCCAGGCCTGCGTCGTCGATCTGCGCCAGAGTCTCTACGAACAACTCCAGCGCCTCCCCTTCGGCTTCTTCGACCAGATCGACACCGGGCAGGTCATCAACCGCGTCGCCGGCGACTCGCAACTCGTCCGCCAGTTCATCCAGGGCATCCTCATCCGCGCCGTGATCGCCGCCGTGACGCTCGCCATCTTCCTCACCTACATGCTCCGGGCGCACGCGGGCCTCGCCCTCGCGTGCTTCGCCGTCTTCCCGTTGCAGGTCCTCGTCATGGTGCGTTACAGCCGCATCACCAAGCCCAAGTTCCTCGAACAGTCCAAGCGCAACGACGTCGTCGTCAAGGCCCTCCAGGAATCCATCGCGGGGGTCCGCGTCATCCGCGTCTTCGGCCGCGAACGCGAGCGCGCCCGTCTCTTCCGCTCGCTCCTCGAAGACCTCCGCGACCGCGGCATGGAGATCGCTCGCGATCAATCCTTTCACATGCCATTCGTCCAGGCGAGCAACGTCGTCGCCCAAGGGACTCTTCTCGCCTTCGGCGGATGGCTCGTCCTGCAAGGCCCCGCCTCGGGGGGCATCGCCCTCGGCACGCTCTGGGTCTTCCGAGGCCTCGTCGACCGACTCTCCGCACAGGCCGAAGCGATCGTCTCGATCATCGGCGAAACACCCGAATGCCTCGCCGGCGCCGAACGCGTCTACAAACTCCTCGACCATCCAGTGGCCATCACCTCACCAACGAGCCACGCGCGCACGCGAGTGGAACCCCTCCAGGGCACGATCGAGTTCCGCAACGTCACCTTCGGCTACTCACCCGAAACCCCCGTCCTCCACGACCTCACCTTCCAGGTCCGCGCGGGAGAGACCATCGCCCTCGTCGGCCCCGTCGGCGCTGGAAAGACCACGCTCCTCTCGCTCATCCCCCGCTTCTACGATCCGCAGGCGGGCTCCGTCCTCATCGACGGCGTGAATATCCGCGAACTCCCGCTCGAACACCTCCGGCGCTGCATCGCCACCGTCTTCCAGGAGCCCTTCCTCTTCAGCAACACCGTCGCGTCCAACGTCGCCTTCGCGCGCCCCGATGCATCCCTCGACGACATCCGCCACGCCGCGAACTCCGCCGCCGCGCACGAGTTCATCGCCGAACTCGCGCAGCAATATGACACGATCATCGGCGAGCGCGGCGTCTCCCTCTCCGGCGGCCAGCGCCAGCGCCTCACCATCGCCCGCGCCCTCCTCGCCGACCCCGCCATCCTCATCCTCGACGACGCCACCGGCGCGGTCGACGCGATCACCGAATCCGAGATCCAGCAATCCCTCGCCGCGCACATGAAGGGCCGCACCACCTTCATCGTCGCCCATCGACTCTCCACTCTCCGCCGCGCCGACCGCATCATCGTCCTCGACCACGGCCGGATCGTCGATGTCGGCACGCACCACGAACTCGTGACCCGCCCCGGCCACTACCGCGCCGCCGCGCTGATACAACTCGCCCTCGATGAGGATGCTTCACCACAGAGGCGCGGAGACACCGAGCGGGAGGCGGGATGAACGCAAGAGGTGACAAGGTGTCGAGGTGTCAACGGACGCCAATGAGCGAAATGGCCTTGGCCCGTCAGCGCCCGGACGCCACGACACTTGCCGGCCTTTTCACCGGCCCACCTCATCTGCTTCTCGTCACCTCGTCACCTCGACACCTCGACACCTCGACACCTTGACACCTTCTCCCACCCCAACCCTCATCGCCGCGACCGCGCCCAACGACGAGCGCGAGCCCGAGCATCGCCCCCTCCAGTGGCCGCTCATCCGCCGACTCTTCGCCTACACCTTCCGCTTCCCCGCGCTGCAATGGGTCATCATCGCCCAGGCCTTCGTCATGGCCGCCGTCATCTCGCTGCCCCCCGCCGTCCTCACCGAGACCATCCGCTGGACCATCGAAAAGCCCGAGCGCTGGACCAGCGCCACCGGCCTTTCGCCCCAGCAAGGGCTGATGATCGGCGCTTCGGTCATCGCCGCGCTCGGCCTCTTCTTCTACTTCTTCTTCGGCTGGCGCGTCCGATGCGTCAACCGCCTCAACGAACTCGTCGTCGTCGAACTCCGCGACGACCTGCACCGCCACATCCTCCGCCTCGACATGGCCTTCTTCGACCGCACGAAACTCGGACGCATCCTCAGCCGCGGGACCAGCGACATCTCCTCGATGCGCGCCGCCGTCGCCCAGACCATCCCCCGGACCTTCATTCAGGGTCTGTCGATGCTCTTCTATTTCATCGCGATGCTCGTCTACGACTGGCCGCTCGCGCTCATGCTCCTCGCCTTCGCCCCCGTCATCGTCTTCGGCAACGAGAAACTCGGCGCCAAAATGGAGCACGCCTACCGCGTCGCCCAGGAGTCCTACAGCCGCCTCACCAGCAGCATCGCCGAGACCGTCGCGGGCATCCGCGTGACGCAGGGCTTCGCGCGCGAAGAGGTCAACGCACGCATCTTTCACGATTTGCTCATGGTCCACCGCCGCAACAACATGCGCGCCGCCATCGTCCACGGCCTCTACACCCCCCTCTTCGACCTCGCCTCCCAACTCGTCGGCATCGCCATCATCCTCATCGCCTCCTGGCGCATCTCATCGGGCCACATGACCGTCGCCGACCTCATCGGCTTCATGCTCTACTCCGCCGGCTTCTTCGGCTCAGCCGTCGCCCTCGCCGACCTCTACGGCACCACACTCCAGGCCATGGCCGGCGCCGAACGATTCTTCGCACTCCTCGACACGAAACCAACAATCACCAACCCCCCCTCCCCTTGGGAGGGGGTGGCAGACTCCCCCTCCCCTTGGGAGGGGGTGGCGAGTCCGCGAGCCGGGGGAGGGACACTCGCGACTTCCGATAGCGCGCGCGCCGCCCAAATCCAATTCAAACACGTCACCTTCTCCTACATCGACAACACCCCCGTCCTCCGCGACATCACCTTCACCGCCGAGCCCGGCCAGACCATCGCCCTCGTCGGCCACACCGGCTCCGGCAAAACCTCCATCGTCAACCTCGTCTGCCGTCTCTACGAGTACCAGTCCGGCACGATCACCATCGACGGCCGCGACCTCCGCACCATCCCCCTCGACGAACTCCACTCCTCCATGGCCCTCGTCAGCCAGGACAACTTCCTCTTCGACGGCTCGGTCATGGACAACATCCGCTTCGCCAAGCCCGACGCGACGGATGACGAAGTCATCGAGGCCTGCCGCACGCTCGGCTGCCTCGACATCCTCGAAGGACTCTCGCAAGGCCTGCACACCAACGTCGGCGAGCGCGGCGCCGGCCTCTCCCTCGGCCAGCGCCAACTCGTCTGCTTCGCCCGCGCCATGCTCGCGGACCCGCGCATCCTCATCCTCGACGAGGCCACCTCATCCGTCGACACCTTCACCGAGCACCTCATCCAGCAGGCCCTCGAACGCCTCATGCAGAAGCGCACATGCCTCGTCGTCGCCCACCGCCTCAGCACGATCCGCCACGCGGACCTCATCCTCGTCCTGCAAAGCGGCCACATCATCGAACGCGGCACCCACGGCCAACTGATGATCCAGGCCGGCCAATACGCCAGGTTGTACGACGAGTTCATCCGCCTTAGCACGGACGAGCGCAAAGCCTGAACGAGCCGCGAGCGAAGCGACCGGCCCTCCTTCCTTGGGTGCCACTGCTTGTCCCGAAGGGCAAGCAGTGCGATCGCGCCTTTCGCGCGAAACCTCCCCGCAACGCGCACGCTCGCCGATCTTCAGGCTGAAAGCCTGAAAGTCAATAGCCGGGGGCAGAGCGACGAGTCTTCGAGAAGCGCCGCCCCCGGAACACACCACCCCCAACGCTCTTCAAGCCCCGGCAGGGGCGCAAGCCACGACCACGAGTCCGCGGACTCCGCACCTCGCCGCGCGAGACAATGTTTGCTCCGAGCAGCAAACATGCCACCCAAACGGGATCAGGCACGCCACCCGCCGTCGACACTCGCATTCCGTCACGAGCTCATCGGTTCCGCTTTCGATTCCTCGACGAGCCACTCTGGGCGTGATCCATCCGTCGGCACGGCGAAGCACTGCATCGCAGGCAATCCTTCTGGAGGTAGAGCAGATTTGATCCGCTCCGCCACGGCCTCCGGTTGCAGATCGATGATAGCGATGTGGCGCAGTGATCCGGAGCACACCGCGTTCGCGAACATCGCTCTGATGAGGCAGTCGCTGCTCGGAAAAGAGAACCCGAAGATCAGCAGCGTCTCGGCATCCTTCAAAGCGCTTTGCGCGGAGTCCCACATGCGTCTGAGGTGTGCGTAGCGGCTGTACCGCTTTCTTGCGGAAGGTAATACAATCACAGGCTGGCAGGGCTGGCCGCAACAATCGCAAGGTCTTCCATCGAATGGACGACAATGCTGATCGGCGATCAGGCAATCGAATTGGTTGCAAGAACGATTCCAACACGTCTTCCAGGCCACCGATCCGTGCAGCTTTAGGACGCTGCCCCGCCATGGTGGCCGTGCCCCGATCGGCACCTCGTTGCATTCGCAGTCCGCGAGCAGAATCCGCCGCATTCGGCAGTGATGGCACGTCGCCTCCGCATTCCAGTGCGTGGCGTCGATCTTGTTAGACAGAATGCTCTCCGCGAGATTGTCATAGTTTGTGGTAATGACGGTCGTGTTCGAATCCGCCATGGCCAAGACGCAGGTGGCCCAGTGAGATGCATCCCATTTGGCGCAGCAAAGCCGATGGAGACAGTACTCTCCAAGTTCCCGCCGAACTTCGTCGGCTGATTCTCTGGTTCGCGACAAACCACTAAGGTCCGTCAGGGGGCAGTCGTCCAACTGATCGAGGAGCGCGATGCAATCCTCGACGTTGGCCGAGTCGATTGGCACGTTGGTCTGGCAAATAAAATTGTGAAGGAACGGATAGCGAACCTGGTCGAGTCGATCAAAGAAACCCCCCATGAGGGGCGTTTCACCCTTGCTAACGCAAGCTGAAAACCCAGCACCGAGAAGGATTACGGTCGCGTCTGGTGTCATCGCTTCTGTGCCGAGAACTCCATTGTGCTTCGTCCGGTGGATGACATCAAGAATTGATTGTACACCCTGCCCACAGCCACCCCAGATGACAAGAGTCATTCAATCTTGTCTGTGCCACTCGCCTTCGGCGATCGACCCTCACTCCCACTGGGCATCCTCCCGCCCTGCCTCGAACCCACCAAACACAAGTCTTGGACCCTGCGGAAACCGAGTCTTCGACGCCCCGGAGGCTCTTTTCCTTCGGATGTCGCACTTTTCTCTTGATCGGGGGGGATTGGCGCGCGATGATTGTCTTATGCGTCGCTGGCTGCGGCGAAGTTCGCGGAGGCTGCATGATACGGTTGTTTGCGAATTTATACGCTCCGCGTTTCGGTCCCGGGGATTTGGGGAGCATGCTGATCTTGGTCGCCCTAGTGTAATGTTTCAGTATTGATGCAACATATTTCTCGCCGATTCGTTCTGCTCTACAAAGGAGCGGAGCCATGCGGATCGCGCCGGCCATCACGCT
>JAGVLZ010000169.1 GCA_020054055.1 Phycisphaerales bacterium | reverse complement strand
TGTAGCGCTGCTTCGGGCCGGCGGGAACAACGGGCTTCACGGACTTCGGATCAACCTTCGGCGCGGGCTTGGGCGGCGGCGGGCGATTGAAGGGAGAAGAAGCGCGATCGTTTTTGATGGTGAAGGGAATGGGCTTTGGCTTCACGGCGGGTTTGGTCGGCACGACCACCTTGGCCGCGGGAGCGGGGGCTTTGGTGCTCTTCGGATCGGGTTTGGCGCCGGGCTTCGCCGGGGCTGGGGCCGGTTTCGCCGCGGGCTTGGACGCGAGCGGCTTTGTCGGCGCGGGCTTCGTGCTCGCAGGCCTCGAAGCGGTCTTCGGAGTTGGCTTGGCCGGGGCCGATTTGGAGACTGGCTTTGCGGTGGGCTTGCCTTTGCCCGGCGCTGCCTTGGCCGTGGAGGCCGACTTGGATGGAGTGGACTTTTTGCTCGGCACGTTGATCTCGCGGGTCGCCGCCGAGCGGTCGGCGTTCGGGGGCGAATCGTCTTAAGTAGCCAAATAGGGGTTGAAAGTCAACTTCGGCGTGGTGTTATCGGCCGCTAACCCGCAAATTTGCTCAGGCACCGGCTTCGGCCGATTCGGCGAACTTGCCGAGGGAGCGGTAGCGCTTGTATCGACGGTCGGGGAGGCTGGCTCGCTTGTACTTCTTGAGCGAGGTCAGCGATTCGAGGATCCACTCTTCGAGCGCCGCGGCGGCCGCCTTCGGATCGCGGTGCGCGCCGCCGATGGGTTCCTTGATGACCTCGTCGATGATGCCGAGGCGCTTGTTGTCCCGCGCGGTGAGGTTCAGCGCCTTGGCGGCAAGGTTGTTGGTCTGCTCATTGGCCTTCTTCCACAGGATCGCGGCGCATCCCTCGGGGCTGATGACGGAGTACCAGGCGTGCTCCATCATGGCGACCTTGTCGGCGACGGCGATGCCCAGCGCGCCGCCCGAGCCGCCCTCGCCGATGATGATGCTGACGATGGGGGTCTGTATGCGGCTCATCTCGCGGAGGTTGACGGCGATGGCCTCGGCCTGGCCGCGCTGCTCGGCCTCGACGCCGGGGTACGCCCCCTGCGTATCGACGAGCGTGACGATCGGCAGTGCGTACTTCTCGGCCATCTTCATCTTCGCGAGCGCCTTGCGGTATCCCTCGGGGTGCGCGCAGCCGAAGTTGCACTCGAGTTTCTCCTTGGTCGTGCGTCCCTTGTGGTGGCCGAGGAGGAGCACCTTGGTCGCGCCGATGCGGCCGAAGCCGGTGACGATGGCGGGGTCGTCGCCGTAGCGCCGATCGCCGTGGAGTTCGACGAACTCCTTGCAGATCATCGCGGCGTAGTCGCGGAACTGCGGGCGTTTCGGGTGGCGGGCCACGCGGACGGTGTCCCAGGGCGAGAGGTTGGTGTACACCTTCTTGAGCGCCTGCTGGTGCTGCTTGCGGAGCGAGGCGGCTTCCTTGGCGGCGTCGGCGGCCGAGAGCGAGGGGTCGATGAGCGAAGGGACGCTGTTGGGAGTCGGCGGCGGGCCGCCCTTGGCGACGAGGTCGAGGGCGTTGATCTTGGCCTCGATCTCGGCGACGGGTTTCTCGAAGTCGAGCGTGTAGTGGAGGGACATGCGCGTCGTTCCGGCGACGGGGGATTTGGACGTTATCGGGTCGCTTTGAGCGACCCGCCTCCGGATTCTACACTGCACCGGGCGGGAGACCCCGGCGACGCGGAAGGGAACATCATGGGACGACTCTGCACTTTGGTTCTCTGGCTGACGAGCTGCGCCGTGTTGGGCCAGAGTACCGACTGGACGCAGTCGATCAGCATGTCGAACAGGCTCGCGATCGACTCCTCGGAAGTCTACCTGGGTCCCATGGATGAGCACGGCGAATGGGTCTTTCGGGAAGTTGCCCGCGTGCTCGGGATGGATCAGGAGCAGCGTTCGGCCCTGAAGGACCTGCACACCGCGTACACGGCGCAACGGGCCGAGATGAAACGGAAGATGGATGAGTTTCAGGGCGCCGTGCTCCGCGCTCGCATGTTCGACGAAAGCAAGGACGAGGCCGAGCGAATGCAGCGTGAGGCATGGAAGCGCCAATCGGAAGCAGGCCAAGCGCTCCGACTTCGACTCGTGGAGGACACCCGCGCCCTGCTGACGGAGTCGCAAGAGGCGAAGTGGCCGCTGGCGGAGGAGGTATTTCGGCGTGTCCGAGCGATGGGCGGCGTGAGCGGGCCTCTCGTTCGCGTCAATATCGCTTCGCTTGCATCGGAGGCGGCCGGGCCGAGCGGTTCGACGCCGGAGTTGGTGAGCCTTCTGGCCGAGTACGATCGGTCCTTGCACGCGCTCGCGATGAAGGCCGAGGCTGCCGCGGCCGAACGAGCGTCTCGCATCGAGGGATTGAACGGAGAGGAGTGGAACCGTGCGTTCCATGAGTGGTCGGCGGCCATCATGGACGTGGCGCAGGCGATTACCGAGTGCAATCGCTCCTTTGCGCGGCGCGCTCGGATAATGCTGCGGGGCGGCGCGCTGGAACGATTTGAGCGTGAGTATCGTCTTCGCGCGCTGTATGACGGATACCGTTCCACCACTCCGGCGATCGACATCGACGGCGTGCTGGACGCGCTCGACGGGATCGATGTGACGGCGGAGCAACGGACGTGGATTCGTGCCGAGCGGGATCGATTTGCCGCCGACCTCGGCCGACTGACGGAATCCGAACTTGATGAACACATCCGCGAGGGGTTCGAGAAGACCCGGGCGCAGCCGCGTTCTGGCTACCGCCCGGTGGGGAACTTCGATCTTCCGAGGAGCGAACTGCGTCTCTTCGTCGAGTTTGTCGGGCGGGTGCGAGAACTCCTGACAGACGCGCAACTCGAGCAAATGCCGGAGGTGATGAGGCGACGGCCACTGATTCCTCCTACGTTCTCGGAATGATCTGACGCTCACGTTCCGACCGTTGGACACGGTCAATCGGATATCGTGTCCGCATGGCCGCCACTGGGACGCGACTGGTTTTTGTCGGCGGGGGCAACATGGCCCGCGCGCTGGTGGAGGGGGCGCTGCGGGCGGGAGTATTGGCCGGCGGGGCGGTCGCCGTGGTCGAGCCGGACGCCGGAAAACGGGGGCACTTTGTTTCGCTCGGATGCGTGGGGCGTGCGCAGTTCGGGGAACTCGCGGGGAAACTTGGCGTTGACGCACAGGTGGTGCTGGCCGTAAAGCCGCAATCGCTGGATGAAGTCGCGCGGGACGCGGCCGGGATGGATCTGGCGGATCGCGTGGTGGTCTCGATCCTTGCGGGCACCCCCAGCGCGCGGGTGCGGGGGGCGCTGGGTGGCAATGTTCGAGTGGTGCGCGCGATGCCGAATCTTCCCGCGCAAATGGGCCAGGGGTGCACGGCGATCGCGCTCGGTGCGGGCGCGCGGGAAGGCGATGATGCGTTCGCGCTGCGGTTGTTCTCGGCGGTCGGGCCGGTGGTGGAGCGCATCGATGAATCGCTGATGGATGCGTTTACGGCGGTTGCGGGCTCGGGGCCGGCGTATGTGTTCTATCTCGCTGAGGCGATGACGCGGGCCGCGGCGGCGCTGGGGTTCACGCAGGAGGTCGCGGAGCGCGTCGTTCGGCAGGTGATCGCGGGGAGTGGGGCGATGATGGGGGCGGGGACCTC
>JAGVLZ010000161.1 GCA_020054055.1 Phycisphaerales bacterium | reverse complement strand
CGAGGCTCGTCGTCGCCGTGCCGGGCACCGCCTCAATCCGCACGTCAAACTTCGTCCCCGCCGGCGCCCCAGGCGGGATCGCCGCCGAGACAATCACCACCGCCGTCCGCTTGTCGTTCAGGATGTCATTCGGCGACATGTTCTTGAACGGCCCGATCTCCTTGCCCACACCCATGACGAGCATCTCGCGCTCCATCACGGCCCGGATCGGCCCGGGAGCATCCCCCCCACCTGTCCCGTTCAGCCCCACGACCAGCCCATAGCCAGAGACCAGAATGGGCTGGATGCCGCGGAGCGTCGCCTGGGCCATGATGCAATCCCGCAGGGCCGCCGGCGTGTCCTTGATAATGACCTTGTCCGGCTCTCTCGCCCGCTTCTTCGGCCCGGAATCACACCCGACGGGAACGAGCGCCAGGCACGTCACGAGCACGCCAACAACCGGGAATCCAAGTCCGTATCGCACGCGGCCAATCCTCATGCCCCACCCCGCCCGAAAGGCTTCGACCCGAAAGCCTACCGCATTTCGATGCCGGGCCGGATGACGTGTTCCAGAGCCGCCTTCGCCCGCCTCGAATCAGGACCCCATCTCCCCTGTCTCACTCCGCGTTCTTGGCGCTTCCGCGTGAGCCGATCAGCCCCAGCACACTCTCCACCATCGCGCCGATTCCCTCGTACACCGCATGGACCGGCGCGTCGTACATGTATGCCGGCGCCGTCACCACGCGCCGCGATGCATCCACGCACGCCTGCGTCACCGCCCGCTCCTGATGCTTCGACCCCATCGCGACGATCGCCCCCGCCGTCCCCGCGTCGTTCCCGATCGTCACCGAGACCCCCGGCCCCCCATGCTTCGTCCCAAGCACCCGCGCCGCGATCACCGGCGCGATGCAGCACAGCCCCACCGGCTTCCCCGCCCCATGAAACGCCTTCACCACACGCTCCACCCCCGGTTCAACGGCGCACTCCGCCCCCTTGAACGCGAAATCGCACAGGTTCTTCGCGGCCCCGAACCCGCCGGGAAAAAACACCGCGTCGAAGTTCTTCGGGTCGAGTTGATCCAGCGGCCGGATCGCCCCGCGCGCAATCCGTGCCGACTCAACGAGCACATTCCGCGACTCACGCGCCGCCGGCTCGCCCGTCAAATGATTCACCACATGCGCCTGCGCCATGTCCGGCGCGAAGCACTCATACGCCGCCCCCGCCCGGCTGAGATGGATCAGCACGCTGACCGCTTCGTGAATCTCGGTGCCATCGAACACGCCGCAACCGGAGAGGACGACGGCAACTTTCATCGCGTGATCGCTTTCCAAGTTGCTACTGCTCCCCAGGCGGCGCGAAGATGCGACCGAGTTTCAGCGCGTACCGGCCCGTTTCATACGCCCCGGGAATCGCCTCAATGTACTCGACATGCCCGTCCATGAACGACGCGCTCGACCGTGACCACTCGCCGTGGTCCCCCTTCACCTTCAGCGCCGCGATCGCCGCCACGTCCATCGTCTGGTCGTGCAGCCAGATGTACCGCGAGGGGGCGGTCGTCGAGGCGTTCCTGAACTGAAACTGCACCGCCTTCCAGATCGCTTGCTTCGATCGGCCCTGCCCATTCGGAGGCGGATATCGGCCGCTCTCATCGATCGCGATGCGGAACCACTTCGTATTCATGTGATAACTCGTACCGACATCGTCGTAGCACGACATCCGCGGGTCCTTCCCGAACCCCGGACGCACCGGGAACCACGCCTGCCGCTGGTACGACCCGTTGTCCGAGGGGCACTCGAAAATCGGCAACGGCGTGCGGATGTCCAGGCTGGTGTCTCGCATCGACACATCAGGAACAACGTATGGATTCAACTTGCGCGTCTCGATCGGGTGCCGCAGCCGGCCGCCGTAGGACGTGAGCCACCAATTGTCAGCCGTCTTCCCGCCGTACTTCCACGAATCAAACTCGGTGTCCCCGTCTTCAAACTCCCATGTGGGGATCACGGGCCACATCCCATCCTTCTGGTCTTCCGCATAGAGCATCGCGCCGACGGAGAGTTGCCGCATGTTGCTCATGCACTGAGCCAGCCGCGATGATTCGCGAGCCCCCCGCAACGCCGGGAGCAGGATCCCCAGCAGGATCGCGATGATCGCCACCACCACGAGCAACTCGATCATCGTGAACCCGCGAGCCGAGGCTTCGCCCATTCTCGCGTGAACCATGCTCGTCCGTGCCGCTCGCATCGAAGCACCTCCAGCGAGGAACCTTCCGCGCAAAGTCTATCCCCGCTTTCTCGACCTCCAAACTCCCCTCCCCGCCACTTTTCGGGGGACACCCGCCGATTTCGTTCGTCTCTCTTCCCTATTCCCTATTCCCCACTCCCCACTCCCCACTTCCTCTACCATCCCCCTGTGTTCATCGACAGCGCCACCATCCAGGTCAAAGCGGGCGACGGCGGCGACGGCCGCATCTCCTTCCGACGCCTCAAGTACGAACCCAAGGGCGGCCCGGACGGCGGCGAGGGGGGCGACGGCGGGTCGGTCATCGCCATCGCCGACCCGAACCAGAACACACTGCTCGATTTCCGCCACAAACGTCTCTGGAAGGCCCAATCGGGCGAGCACGGCCGGGGCAAGCAGCAGTACGGCGCCTCACAGCACGACCTCAACATCCACCTCCCCCCCGGCACCCTCATCTTTGAGGACACGGGCGACGGCGAAGTTCTCCTCGCCGACTTGAAAGAGGGCGACCGAGTCGTCGTCGCCAAAGGCGGAAAAGGGGGCCGCGGCAACGAGGCCTTCAAGTCCCCCACGAACCAAGCGCCGCGCGAGGCCGAGCCGGGAATCCCGGGCGAGCAGAAGACCCTGCGCCTCGAACTGAAACTCATCGCCGATGCGGGACTGGTCGGCCTCCCCAACGCGGGCAAGTCCACCCTCCTTGCCGCGACAACGCGCGCCACGCCGAAGATCGCCGATTACCCCTTTACCACGCTCGCGCCGCAACTGGGAATCGCCGAACTCGACCCCGAGCGCCGAGTCGTGCTCGCCGATCTGCCCGGGCTGATCGAAGGCGCCGCGGAAGGCGCCGGCCTGGGACACGACTTCCTGAAGCACATCGAGCGCACGCGCGTCATCATCCATGTCCTCGAAGTTGCGCCGGCCGACGGATCGGACCCCATCGACAACTACCGCCTCATCCGCAAGGAACTCGAGGAGTACAGCGCCCTCCTCGCCGAGAAGCCGGAGGTCATCGCGCTGAGCAAGACCGACCTCCTCGACTCGGAAGCCGACGTGAAGAAGGCGGCCAAACTGCTCCGCGCCGCGTTGAAACTGGGGCCGAACGATGAACTTTTCCCAATTTCTTCCGCGAGCCGCGAAGGATTGAAAGCACTCCTCGAATCCGCCTGGCGGCTCGTGCGCACGCCAGTCCGAGCGTGAACGGAGCGAGCATGGCCACCAAACCACCCCCGAAGCCCGGCGACAAAAAGAAGAAAAAAAAGAACCCCCTCGACGCGCTCTGGGGGCCGCTCGGCCTGTTGCTGATCTTCGTCGTCATGGCCGTCTCCGCCGCGGCGATCACGATGCTCTACGACTCACTCATGGAAGTTAACGAGTCGCGGTAGTCTTCCGCCTTCCGCCCGACGCCTCACGCCTTCCCCATGCCCATCGAACTCACCGGCAAACCCATCGTCATCACCGGCGCCAGCAGCGGCATCGGCCTCGCCACCGCCCTGCACTGCGCCCGCGCCGGGATGCCCGTGCTCCTCGCCGCGCGCCGCGTCGATCGACTCAAAGACGCCGCCGAGCGCATCCAGCGCGACGGCGGCCGCGCCATCGCCTTCGCCTGCGATGTCGCCGATCCCGAGGCCTCGCGCCGCATGATCGACGCCTGCCTCAACCCCTTCGGCTCCGTTTATTCCGTCTTCGCCAACGCGGGCTACGGCCTCGAAAAACCCATTCACGAGATGCTCGACGCCGACATCCGCGCCATGTTCGAGGTCAACTTCTTCGGCACGCTCAACACCATCCGCCCCGCCCTGCCGCACATGCTGAGCGCGAAGCAGGGGCACATCCTCATCTGCTCGTCCTGCCTCGCGAAGTTCTCCATCCCCTACTTCGGCGTCTACAGCGCGACGAAGGCAGCGCAGAACCACATCAGCCGCGCGATGAAGATGGAACTCGAACCGCGGGGCATCCACGTCTCGAGCGTCCACCCCGTCGGCACCAAGACCGAGTTCTTCGAGACCGCCCAGCACCTCAGCGGCGACCAGACCATCCTCGACCACTCTTCCACAATGTTCATGCAGAGCCCGGACACCGTGGCCCGCGCGGTGGTGCGCTGCCTTCGCAAACCGAAGGCCGAGGTCTGGACCAGCCAACTCGTCCGCGTCGGCATGGCCGTCTCGATGCTCGTCCCAGATCGGAAGAGCGT
>JAGVLZ010000029.1 GCA_020054055.1 Phycisphaerales bacterium | reverse complement strand
CCCGCCACGGCAAGCCCGTCGAGATCAACGCCCTCTGGCACCACGGCCTGCTGTGCCTCGCGGAGTCGATCGAGACAATCGACGCGCCGCGCGCCGAGCGCTGCCGCACGCTGGCCGCCCGAGTCGCGGAGTCCTTCCAGAAGCAGTTCTGGAGCGGCACCGAACGCCGCCTGCACGATTGCCTCCAGAAGGACTCTTCCGGGGTGTGGAAGCCGCGCCCCGAAATCCGCCCCAACCAGGTCTTCGCCGCCTCGCTCGAGTTCTCACCCCTGACCCTCGAGCAGAAACGGGCCGTCGTCGAGAACGTCAAGCGCCACCTGCTCACGCCGCAAGGCCTGCGCACCCTCGCCCCCACCGACCCCAACTATTGCCCGCGCTTCGAGGGAAACATGGCGAGCCGCGACCGCGCCTACCACAACGGCACCGTCTGGCCCTGGCTCATCGGCCCCTACTGCGAGGCGCTCCTTCGCGCGAACGATTTCTCCGCGAGCGCAAAGGCAGAGGCCCGCGCCGCGCTCCAGCCGCTCATCGACTCGCTCAACGAGGGTTGCCTGGGCCAGATCGCCGAGGTCTACGACGCCGAACCCCCGCGCCGGCCGCAGGGATGCATCGCCCAAGCGTGGAGCATCGCGGAAGTGCTCCGCGCGGCGGTGCTGGCGGGGGAGTTTGTGGCGGAGGCGGGGCGGGGCCCGGCGAGAAAGTGAAGTCGCCGCGGCATGAATGTGGCGAACGTGCGGGCTCAGTGCGGCCCCGCTCAATCGACGAGTTCGATCCGTTTCCGACGACTCACCGAGCCAACTTCTCGGCGCGGCTCTCACGAGTCTTGCGGATGCTCGCACCAAACTGGGACGCACCCGCACCTAACCCGGATAAGACGATCAAGAAGCCGAGGCCCAACGGCCAAAGATTGGCCCCCACACCGCGAACGCTCATCGCATCGACGAGAAAGAACGGAATCTGAAACGCGATGGCGGCCGTGCCCCACAACCACCATCGTGCCGGTCGCCAGTAGCCAAGCGCCGCTGCGACAAGAAACGCTATGACGAGTCCCCCGAAATACCAGGGATGATCCCGCGGCTCGTCATTGTCCGTAGCGATCGTAACACCAGTCCAGCCAACGATCCCCATGACGAACGAAAGCAGGAGCGCGACGGTATCGGCCGAACGCCATCGGTTGGACTGGTTCGGCCGCACCATGAGCGAACGATAGGCAAGTACGACCCCGCCGTTCATCCCGGCAAGTATCAAATCTCTATCAATAATACAGATTGATAATCAGCCCGCCCCCGCCCCAACGGTCACCGAAACATACGTCGGCCTCACCCGGCTCTCGAACTCGTCGCGGTACTTGTTGATGATCGTCCGCACGGCCCAGTTGTTGCCATCGGCCAGGCCGCAGATCGTGGTGCCGGGCATCGCCCCCATGCCGGTGGCGATCTCCAGCGCCAAGTCCAGGTCCTTCGTTCGTCCCTCGCCGCGCTCGATGCGGGTCATCAACTGGTAGAGCCAGCCCGATCCCTCGCGGCAGGGGGTGCATTGGCCGCAGGATTCGTGCTTGAAGAAGCGGGCAAGGTTGCGGGCCACCATCACCATGTCCGTGTCTTCGTCGAAGATGGTGGGGCAGGCGGTGCCGAGGCCGAGGACGTTGTATTTCGGGCCGATGCCGAAGTCCATCTCCGCGTCGAACTGGTCGGGGCCGAGGATGCCGGTGGAGATGCCGCCCGCGATGGCTCCCTTGAACTTCTTGCCCCCGCGCATCCCGCCGCAGTACTGGTTCACGAGCGTTGAGAGCGGGATGCCGAGGTCAAACTCGAAGAGGCCGGGCTTGTTTACGTGCCCCGAGACGCCGAACAACTTAGTCCCCGCGCTCCCTTGAACACCCTGATTCAGGAACCACTGCTTGCCGTTCTCGATGATCGAGGGGAGGTGCGCGAGGGTTTCGACGTTGTTGATGATCGTCGGGCGGCCGAAGAGCCCCTTCACCGCCGGGAAGGGCGGCTTGATCCGCGGCCAGCCGCGCTTGCCTTCGAGCGATTCGAGGAGCGCCGTCTCCTCGCCGCAGATGTACGCCCCCGCGCCGCGGTGGACATGGCACTCGACGGACCACTTCTCACCGCCCCCCCCGGATGCGTTCGCCGCGCCGTTCATCAGACCCTGTTGGCCGAAGACGCCCTTCGCGTATGCCTCTTTGATCGCCTCTTCGAGGACCATCGCCTGGTGGTAGTACTCGCCGCGGATGTAGACGTACGCCTTGGTCAGGCGGCAGGCGTAGCAGGCGATCGCGATGCCTTCGAGCATCAGGTGCGGATCGAAGTCCATCAGCAGGCGGTCCTTGAAGGTGCCCGGCTCGGACTCATCCGCGTTGACCGCCAAGTAACGCGGCTGCGGGTTCGCGGGGTCGTGCTTGGGGAGGAAGGTCCACTTCAGTCCGGTCGGGAACCCCGCCCCGCCGCGCCCGCGCAGGCCGGCATCCTTGACCTCTGCGACCACGTCCTCCGGCTTCATCGTCAACGCCTTGCGCAGCCCCTCGTACCCGCCGGTGCGGGCGTACTCGTCGTAGCGGACGATGTGCCGATCCTTCGGGTCGCCGTAGGGAGCGGAGGGGATGCGTTTGGTGAGGATCGGGGTGGTGGTCTTGGGGGTCCAGGGCATACCGGCGCGATTCTACGGCATCGCCTTCCCCGGCTACATTCCCCCCATGGCCGAGATCTTCACCGCCGAAAATCTGATCGCCCTCGTCACCCTTACCTCGCTCGAGATCGTGCTGGGGATCGACAACATCGTGTTCATCGCCATCCTCTGCGGCCGCCTTCCCGAGGAATCGCGGGCGAAGGTCCGCCAGATCGGGCTTCTGCTCGCGATGGGGATGCGGATCGTCCTGCTGCTCTCGATCTTCTGGGTGATGAAACTCACCGCGCCGATTTTTACGATCACCTCTTTCGGCCTCGGCGGCGCGGAGGGGCTGGCCATCAGCGGGAAGGACCTCGTGCTCCTCATCGGCGGCGCGTTCCTCATCTTCAAGGCGACCAAGGAGATTCATCACAAGATCGAGGGGGCCGCGGAGGGTTCGCCCGATTCGCCGAGCGCGCCGAGGCACATCACCGTCAACTCGGCGCTCACGCAGATTGTCATGCTCGACATCGTCTTCTCGCTCGACTCGGTCATCACCGCGGTCGGGATGGCGGAGGCGATCTGGGTGATGATCGCCGCGGTGTTGATCTCGGTCGGTGTGATGATGGTCTTCGCCGGGAAGATTTCGAGATTCGTCGAGCGGCACCCCTCGATCAAGATGCTGGCGCTGTCCTTCCTCATAATGATCGGCGCGCTGCTCGTCGCCGAGGGGCTGCACCAGCACTTCCCCCGCGGGTACGTCTACTTCGCGATGGCGTTCAGCCTTGTGGTGGAACTGTTGAATATCCGCGCGGGGGCGCGGAAGCCGGCGGCGCGCTGAGCATCTCACGAGATTCGCGGATCGACCCAGCGATAGAGCGCGTCGGTGGCGAGGTTGAAGAGGGTGAGCATCGTCGAATAGATCAGCGTGATGCCCATGATGACGAAGAGGTCCTTGTTTTTGACCGCGCCGACGAAGTGCTGGCCGATGCCGGGGACGTTGAAGACGCGCTCGACGACGAATGAGCCGGTCATGGCCATGGCGCACGCCGGGCCGAGGTAGGAGAGGACGGGGAGGAAGGCGTTTTTCAGCGCGTGCTTGAGGATGACGGCTGAGGGAGCAAGGCCCTTGGCGCGGGCGGTGCGGACGTAGTCGGCGTTCAGGACTTCGATCATCCCCATTCGGGTGAGGCGCGCGATGTATGCGGCGAAGGGGAGGCTGAGTGTCAACGCGGGCAGGATCATGTCAATGGGACGACCCCACGAGCCGACGGAGCCTACACCGAGCCACACTGGAAAGATGAGGAGGAGGAGGGTGCCGATGACAAAGGCGGGGAGGCTGATGCCGAGCAGCGCCACGGAGAGGGTGGCAAGGTCGATGAGCGAGTTGGGTCGGAGCGCGCCGATGATCCCGGCGGTCAGCCCCAGGGCAAGCGCGATGACGATCGCCGAGAGCCCCAGCACGATCGAGACCGGCAACGAAGAAGCGACCAGTTCATTGACCGACCAGTCTTCGTAACGAAAGGATGGGCCGAGGTCGAAGACATGGGGTGGTGGCGAGCCGCTCGCGCCCTTCAAGGATTCGATGGTCCACATCGCACCGGAAGCGCGGTAGAGATATTCGAAGTAGAAGCGCGCGGGATCGTCCAGGTGGTATCGAGCGCGCAGGGCATTGAGCACCTCCGCCGGTGGTTGGCGCCCCTCGTCGGTCAGCACCGCCTCTCCCGGCAGCGCCCAGGCGAGCACGAAGGTGACGGTGTAGACCGCGAGGATGATGAGGGGCAGTTGGACGAGGCGGCGGAGGATGAGGGGGATCATCGCGCGACCTCCAGCAGGAAGGGGTACTGGATGAGGCGCGGATGGGTGCTGAGATTCTTGAGGCCGCCGGGGGCGTTTTCGGGGCGCGCGAGGTAGTAGTGCTCGTAGTGCCAGATCGGAAGAATCGGGAGCGCCTCCTCCATCGCGTATCGCTCGGCCTCTTCGAGAAGCGTCAGGCGTCGCGCGGGTTCGGGTTCGTTGTCGGCCCGGGCGAGCAGTCGATCGTACTTCGGATCGGAGAAGGCGCGATCGTTGTTGCCGTTGCCGGTGCGGTGGATCTCGAGAAAGGTTGACGGGTCGAGGTAATCGCCGAACCACGCGCCGCGTGCGACCATGTAGTCCTGCTTTTTCAGGCTGGCCGAGTACACTTTGGTCTCCCGGATGACGACCTTGGACGGGACGCCGAGCGCGGCCTCCCACATGCGGCCCAACACCTGCGCGACATCTTTGTGCGCGCCGACTGGTGTGGCGAGCATCTCGACGGTTGGAAAGGGAGTGCCGGCGGCGTTCTCGGGGACGCCGTCCGAATCGCGGTCGATCCATCCGGCGGATTCGAGTTCCGCGCGAGCGCGGGCGGTGTCGAACGGCAGGCCGGGCGGGGAGCGGAAGCCGGGGATCGATCCGGGCGGGATGAGCGTGGTCGCGGGTCGTTCCGCGCCGCGGCGGACTTGGTCGACGATCGCGTTTTTGTCCACGGCGAGGGTGAACGCGCGGCGGACGCGGGGATCGTGGAAGGGGTTGTCGCGGCCGTCGGAGAGTTTCGCCGAGCAGTTAAAACTCCAGAAGTAGGTGCCGAAGGCGTCGAGCGCGCGGAGGTCGTCGCGCCGGCCCGCGCGGGATTCATCGAGCAGGTCGCCGATGTAATCGACCTCGAGGTCGCTGTGCCAGTCGGCGGCGCCGCTCCGGAAGGCGAGGAGCGCGGTGTTCTGATTCTCGATGAAGTTGACGGCGAGCGACTTCGATCGGGCGAGAGTTCGATCGCGGTAATGGGGATTGGGCGTCAGACGCATGTCGCGCTTGAATCGCCAGCGTTCGATGACGTACGGCCCGTTATTCACGAGGAACGGTGGCTTGGTCCAGCCGTGGCGCTGATGGAGGGCGGCGGTTCGAGGGTCAAGGTCGATGAACCGCTCGAGCGTCAGCGGATGCACGGGAAGGAACGGGCCGAAGGCGCACAGGTCAAGAAAAAAAGGCACGGGCCGGATGAGCGTGACGACGAGCGTGCGCGCCTCCTCGGCACTCACTGCGACGGTTGCTCGGAAGCGTCGATCAGCCTCGGCTCGGAGCATGTGCGCGGCGTCAAGCGTGCGCTCGCTTTCGGGGCGATCAGCGTATGTTTTCAGTTGCTCGGCGCGGAAGTCGGTGAACTCGCGCCCGCCGCGGATGAGGTGGAAGAGTTGGATGTAGTCCGCGCCGGTCTCGGGCATGAGGGCGCGCTGCCATGCGTAGGCGAAGTCCGAAGCGGTGACGGGGTCGCCGTTGGACCACGTGGCCTCGGGGTCGAGGTGGAAGGTGTAGGTGAGGCGGTCGCCGCTGACGTCCCACGAACGCGCGAGCGCGGGGACGACGTGCAGGTCTTCGCTCGAGGTATCCCATCGCACCAGCCCCTCAAAGAGCGCGTAAGCGATCCGCAAGTCGGGAAGGTGTGACATGCGTTGCGGATCGATGGTGTTGAAATCGGAGGGTTCGATCCACACCAGGTCGGCGCGCGGCCGGGGCCGATCGGTGGCGACGACACCGATGAGCGCGGCGACCATGAATGCCAAGACGGCGATGATCCGCCCCATGTGCGGACGATAGCAGCGCGCAAGGGCGCGGCGGGCTACTTCGCGGGAGCAAAGTCGGCGGGCTTGCCGTTGTAGGGCGCTTTGAGGAGCAACCCCGCCGGGCCGATCCAGACTTCCACGGCCTTGGCGAAATCCGCGGCGTTGGCGGAATCGAACGCGGCTTGCGCGCCGATGTCCGCCCGACGCTGCCCCGTCACCGCTTGATG
>JAGVLZ010000223.1 GCA_020054055.1 Phycisphaerales bacterium | reverse complement strand
CCCGGAGGCGTCGCTCGATCGCTCGCCCGTGGTGCTGGCGCCCGCCGTGCCGCCTGAGATTTCGGATGAGGCGACGGTGGTCGTCGGCATCCCAGATTGAGTTCGGCGTGCTCTGTCGGCCTGTGAACTCGTTGACGTATGCTGTGCGCCGGCGCCCGTGACCGGGCCGGAGGCCAGCGTTCATGTCGCAGCGCGAGTTCGAGGCCGGGATCGAGACCGATCTTCGCGGGAAGATGACCTATCCCGTGTATCTCGCGCTCGACCAGTTGCTCTCGGCGCAGCATCCGCTCTCGAAGCCCGTGCATCACGACGAGATGCTGTTCATCATCCAGCATCAGACCTCCGAGTTGTGGATGAAGCTGGTGATCCACGAGTTGGAGGCGGCGATCGCGCATGTGCGGAACGACGCGCTCCCGCCGTGCTTCAAGATCCTTGCCCGGGTGAAGCAGGTGCAGCGTCAGTTGTTCGAGCAATGGGGCGTGCTGGAGACGCTGACGCCGACGGAGTATGCGCAGTTCCGCCGCGTGCTGGGCCCGGCGAGCGGATTCCAGAGCCACCAGTACCGGGTGATCGAGTTTCTGCTGGGGAACCGCGATCCGAACATGCTCCGGGTGTTCAAGGACCTGCCGCGCGAGCAGGCGATGGTGCGGGCGGCCCTCGAGAAGCCATCGCTGTACGACGAGTTTCTGCGCTATCTCGCGCGGAAGGGGCACGCCGTGCCGCGCGAGGTGCTGGAGCGCGACGTAGCCACTCCGTATGTGCCGAGCGCCGCGGTGGTCGAGGTTTTTCGGCGCGTGTACGAATCGCCGCACGAGTGCTGGGAGGCGTACGAGATGGCGGAGAAACTCGTGGACGTCGACCAGCAGTTCGCGCTGTGGCGATTCCGGCATGTGAAGACCGTCGAGCGGATCATCGGCTTCAAGCGCGGGACGGGCGGATCGTCCGGCGTAAACTTTCTGCGGCAGGTGGTCGAGGTGCGTCTTTTCCCGGAGTTGTGGGATGTGCGCACCGAGATCAAGGACCTCTAGTCGTCGCTCGTACGAGGAGCAATTGATGAAGCCGTTCACGCCATTCAATCTCTGGAAATGGATCGAAGAGAATCGGCAGCACCTCCAGCCTCCCGTGTCGAACAAGCAGTTGTGTCCCGAGTCGCTGGACGCGGTGGTGTTCGTTTCGGGGGGGCCGAACACGCGGAATGATTTTCATGTGAACCCGACGGAGGAACTCTTCTTCCAGTTGAAGGGCGACATCGCGTTGCGCGTCCGTCCGCTGGACGGGTCCGCGCCGCATGACATCATGATCCGCGAGGGGGAGATGTACCTGCTGCCTCGGTGGCTGCCGCATCGCCCGCAGAGGCCCGACGGAACGGTCGGGTTGATTGTCGAGTTCCCCCGGCCGAGCGGGCAGTTGGATGCGCTGCGCTGGTACTGCGACCAGTGCGATGAGCTGGTCCACGAGGCGAAGTGGGTGCTCAAGAAGATCGATGAAGACCTGAAGATCATCATGAACGATTTCTGGGATGGGCCGGAGGATCGTCGAACATGCCGCAAGTGCGGGACGGTGATCCGCCGCGCGGATGCGTTCAAGATGGCCGGCGTGAGAGGGTGAAGACCGTGCTGCCCGTCATTGTGATCCTGCTGGGACTCGCGCAACTCGCGGCAGCGGTTGCGATCGTGCGGGCGGTCGATCAGATGCTGATGACGGCGGCGGAAGCGGCCGCGCCGCTCGTCGGCCCGCCGGAGCACCTCGGGAAGAACACACTCGACGCCGCGCAGGCCACTCGATTCACGATTCTCGGCGTCGCGGTGGCGGTGCTCGGCGCGGGGAGCCTGATCGTGGGCGCACAACTCCTGGTGCTGCGGATGATCGACACGCGAGCGATGAAGAGCCGCCTCGGCACGGACCCGAGAGCGTGATGGCCATCCAACCGACCAAGATCGACTTGCACACGCACATCCTCCCGCCGCCGGGAACCTTGCCCGATTTCAACGTGAGCACGGGCTATCCCGGCTGGGTCACGCTCGACCAGCATCGGCCATGCTGCGCGCGCATGATCCGCGACGGCAAGGTCTTCCGTGAGATTCAATCGAACTGCTGGGATGCGAGGGTTCGGATCGGCGAGATGGATTCCGTTCCCGTGGACGCCGGTGGGCGCGTTTCGCTGCAGGCGCTCTCGACCGTGCCGGTGATGTTTTCCTACTGGGCGAAGTCGGGCGACGCGCTCGACCTTTCGCGGCGGTTGAACGACCACATCGCATCCGTGGTCCGTGCATTCCCGGATCGCTTTGTCGGCCTTGGCACGGTGCCGATGCAGGACCCGCAGGCGGCGTGCGCGGAGTTGGAGCGGTGCGTCCACGAACTCGGCATGAAGGGGGTGCAGATCGGGAGCCATGTAAACCGCTGGAACCTGGATGAGCCGGCGCTCTTCCCGTTCTTCGAGCGTGCGGCGTCGGTCGGCGCGGCGGTGTTCATCCATCCCTGGGAGATGATGGGGCAGGAAGAGATGCCGAAGTACTGGCTGCCTTGGCTCGTCGGCATGCCGGCAGAAACGGCACGCGCCATCTGCTCGATGATCTTCGGCGGGGTCTTTGAGCGCCTTCCCTCGCTGCGAGTCTGCTTCGCGCATGGCGGCGGATCGTTCCCATTCACGCTGGGCCGGATCGAGCACGGATTCGACTCGCGCCCCGATCTGTGCGCTGTGGATTGTCCGGTCTCGCCTCGCGCGTATGTTCGCGATGCCGCGACGGGTCGCCCCGCACGATTCTTCGTGGATTCGCTGGTTCACGACGCGGCGGCGCTCCGGTACCTGCTCGGGGTCATGGGGGCCGACCGGGTGGCGTTGGGATCGGATTACCCTTTCCCGCTGGGCGAGGATCGGCCGGGGGCGCTGATTGCTTCGATGCCCGACCTTGACGCGGCGACTCGGCGGCGGCTCCTGGCGGGGACGGCGGTCGAGTTTCTCGGGGGTCTGGGTGCCTGACGCGACGAAGGCGCGCGGCGGTGTGGTAGCCTACGATTCGGGCCGTTTCGTTCCAATCACCTGTGATCCCACGAGGCCGACGCATGAACCTTTCCCGCGGATTCTTTGGTTGCCCACGAGTCGCACGCGCCGGGCTGATCCTTGCGCTGATCGGCGTGACCGCCTCGGGCCAGACGCCCCCGCCCAGCGAGCCGGCAAAGCCCGCCGAGAAG
>JAGVLZ010000322.1 GCA_020054055.1 Phycisphaerales bacterium | reverse complement strand
GCTACGGCTGGGGGTTCGTCAACGCGCTCGCGGCGATCCAGGCATCGCCGCCGCCCGGGCCGCCCGGTGTGTTCGCGCTCACCTCACCCTCGAACATGCAGATGAGCGTCTCGCGCACGCCGAACTTCGCATGGAGCACGTCCATCAACGCGACGACCTACACGTTGGAGGTCGATGACTCCGCGGCGTTCGACAGCCCGATCTTCAGCGGCGTGATCTCGGGTGTTTCCCACACCTGGGCGGGCGCGCCCCTCGCCGCCGCGACGACCTATCACTGGCGCGTCACGGCGATGAACCCGCTGGGGAACAGCCCCTCATCCCCCGCGGCCGCGTCGTTCACAACCATCAGCACGCCGCCGGGTTCGTTCGCGCTGCTCAGCCCCGCGGACGGGGCGACCGGTCTGAGCGCCACGCCCTCGTTCAGTTGGGCCGCGGCCCCATTCGCCGAGTCGTACACCATCCGCATCGACAACGATGCCGACTTCTCCTCGCCCATCACCAACGCGGGCACGGTTCTGACAATGTTCAACCAGACCGCGCCGCTCGCCGGCAACATGACCTACTACTGGACCGTGACCGCGAACAACCCCATCGGCGGCACGCCCGCATCCCCGGCCGTGCGATCGTTCACCACGCTCCTGCTGCCTCCCGCGGCATTCTCGCTCCTCAGCCCCGCCGACGGCGTGAACGTCCCCACCCGCACGCCGACGCTTCAATGGAGCGCGTCGGGCGGCGCTGCCAGTTACACGCTCGTCGTCGATGATGCGCAGACTCTTGACTCGCCCGCCGTGAGCGAGGCCGGGTTGGCCGCACTCTCCTTCGACATTCCCCCGGGCGCTCTGGTCAACAACACGCGCTACTACTGGCGCGTCACGTCGATGAACCCCGCGGGCAACGTGCATGGTTCGCCTTCCGTGGCATCATTCGGCGTGCTGGTCCCGCCGTGCCAGGGCGACGCCAACGACGACGGCCAGGTCAACTTCGCCGACATCTCTTCAACGCTCGCCAACTGGGGGAGCGCGGGGCCGAATGGTGACTCAAATCACGATGGAATGGTCAACTTCGTCGATATCTCGACGGCGCTCGCGAACTGGCTCGGGTCGTGCTCCTGAGGTGCCGTGTCAGCCCGCCATCACCGCTTCGAGCGCGTCCTTGAGCATCTCGGGGGTGACGGGTTTCACGAGGCGTCGATGCGTGCCGTAGGCCTTGGCGAGCATGCGCGGGCTGGAATACCCGGTGATAAAGAGGAACGGCGTTTTGCGCTCGACCAGCGCGTCCGCCACCGGCTCGGCGGTCTCCGAGCCGAGGTTGATATCGAGCACCGCGGCATCGCAGAGTTCCTTTTCCAGGAGCGAGAGCGCCGCGGCCACCGTCGGGGCGGGGCCGATGATCCGGCAACCGAGTTCCTTGAGTTGTTTCGACAGGGCCACGGCGACGAAGTACGAATCCTCCACCACCAGCACGTTCAGTCCTTTCAACGCGGATGGACCGTCGACCGTCATCATGCCGTCGCTCCTGTCGCGCCGTGCGCCCCCGATGGTTCGGTGGTGTACGAAGCGAAACCTGGCTTCGACGAAACTGGGATAACAATCCGGCAACGAAGTCCGCGGGCATCGTAGTCCATCACCGCGCTGCCGTGGAGTTCATACGAGACCCCCGTCTCGATGAAAGCGGTGCCAAAGCCCGCCCTGGCCGGCCGGGAGACGGCGGGGCCGCCGCTTTCGGACCAATCGAGGCGCAGAGTCGGGAAACTGCCCGAGTGCTCGATGTTCCACGAAAGGTTCACGACCCCACCACGGCAGGAAAGCGCCCCATACTTGACGGCGTTCGTCATCAGTTCGTGGAGGGTCAGGGCGAGGATGGAGCCTTCGCTCGCGCTCAGCGAGACCTCCGGCCCGTTGACTCGAATCTGAGGCGATGCCCCGACCAGCCCCGATTCGAGGATCTTCTGGCACAACTCGTGGAGGTCCACCCCCTCCCAGGCGGCCTTGGCGAGCAGGCCGTGGGCACGGGCGAGGGCCTCGACGCGCCCGAGGAACGCCGACGCAAAGTCTTGGAGCGAGGTTGAAACCGCGAGCGACTGCTGCGCAATTCCCAGCACCGTCGCCAGATTGTTCTTGACTCGGTGGTCGAGTTCGAGCATCAGAAGGCGTTGGCGCTCTTCCGCACGGTGACGCTCGGTGACGTCCTGCGCCAGCGACACCACCGAGTTGACCCTGCCGTTGGGATCGAAGAGCACCGAGTTGTACCACTGGCACCAGATGACCTCGCCGCTCTTCGTGTAGTTCCGGTTCAGGCACAGGTTGCGCGGCTCGGCGCCGACGGTCAGGCGGTCGATGACCCCCGCCACCTTGGTCGCGTCTTCCTCAAAGATGATCCGCCACTCGCTCGGGTGCTTCCCGACGAGTTCCTCCGCGGTCCAGCCGAAGATGCGTTCCGCGCCGGATGACCACGCGGCGACGCGGAAGTCGCGGTCCCACTCGATGACCGCGAGGGGCGAGTTGTCCATGTGGAAGGAGAGTTTGGTGAGGGCCGAGCGGAGGTTTATCTCCGTCGTTCGTCGCTGCCCGATGTCGGTGACCATCGCGAGGGCTCCGTTGAAGGCGCCCCGCTCATCGAAAAGCGGGTTCGTGCTCATGATGGTCCACAGGGTCGATCCGTCGGCGCGGCGGAAGCGCTTGTCGAACTGCTCGCGGACGCCGCGCTCGCGCCGTTGCTTCTGCTCCTCGTGCGCCGCGAGGTCCTCCTCAAACATGAAGTCTTGCACGGGTCGGCCCGCCATCCGCTCGGCGTCGGTGAGCATCATCTCGGCCATGCGGGCGTTGACGTAGGTGGTCCGCCACTGGGCATCGACGAGCCAGACCCCCTCCGTCGCCGTCTCGACGATGCGCTGGTATCGCTCCTGCTGCTTGCGGAGTTCCTCCTCCACGTTCCGCCTCGCGGTGATGTCGTGCTTCACCCAAAGGAGGCGCAGCGCCCGCCCCGATGGGTCGCGGATGGGCGACATCGAGCAGGTGACCCAGCGATGCGTCCCGTCCTTGCGCCGAGTCGTGCACTCGGTGACGATCGGCAGCCCCCCCGCCACGGCGGACCTCACGCGCGTCGGCGTGTCGCGTTCCTCGTCGAGGCCGAAGACATCGGTCATCGTCCGCCCGACCATCTCGTTCCGCGCGAAGCCCGTGAGCGCCAACATCGCATCGTTCGCGAACTCGATGACCAGCCCGCCGGGGCCGGACTGCGCGTCGGAGATGAGCGTGGGCGTCGCGGAATCGGCGAGGGCGGTCGCCAGGAATCGCACCTCGCGCTCGCCCTCGACCCGCCTGAGCAGAAAGAAGTGCAGGAACCCCACCGCCGCGACGGAAACGACGCTGATCAGCAGCACCACACCCTGCATCGCCTCGTGGAATGGGATCGGTCCGAACGACCGCGCCGGATCGCTCGCGCCCCCCAGGTCCATCAGTCGGCGAAGTGCCATCAGCGAGAAGAGCAGGAACAGGATCGCGGCCTGCCAGTTCCGCATCCGCCACAGCAGCAGGCCCGCCCACATCGCGGCCGCCAACTGCAACACGGACGAAATCGCGAGAGTCCAGTCCACCGCGAGTCCTCCTCGCCGGGTTCCTCCCCGCCCGGTGGCAGTCTACACCGTCCGGGATCAATCCTCGTCTCGATCGGCTTCGTCGCGCTCATCCGCCCAGGCGGCTTGGATCGTCTCCAGGATTTTTTCGTTCACCGGGTGCCCCGGCTGCTCCTGAAATCCGGGCAGCACGCGCACCATCTCTCGCAGTTCGGTGAACCGGACCTGATAGGGGTCCCGCCCGGGGTGCGCCTCGGCCAGTTCCTCCGCGATGCGCTGCACATCGAGCCAGTGAAAGGTGTCCGGCATGAGGTTGAAACTCCGCGCCCCAATTCTAGACCGCGCGACGGAGCGCCGCCGCGTGTTCGGCGATCTCTCGGAGCGCTTCCAGATGCAACGGGGTCCAGTTGACGCCTCGCGAGTGCGCGAGGTCGTGGTCGCGATCGTCACCCAGCCCCGCGCCGCGCGAGGCACGCACCTTTTCCATGATGAGTTCGCGGAAGCGTGCCGCGTTCTCGATTCCTTCCAGCATCCCGACGTGCGCGCCCCCCCCGCCATGCCCGGGCGGCCCGGCGCTCCCGCCCCCCGCCGTGTGGACCTCGAGGTTCGAGAACTTGAGCAGACGCTGGATCGGCCCCTGCGTGATCTTGACGTTCTGGATGTTGTCGAACGTGATCGTGGTCTCGTGCACCGTCCACACGCCGTGTCGCAGACGCATGGAACGGTCCGAGAGGATGTACCACGTCGTGTCGTACCGAAGATAGATCGCCACATACGCGATCAGGTCCGGCACAACGAGCACGAGGAACCAAGGGAAAGCCAGCCACAGCGCGACCGTTCGACGCTCCGCAAAGAGGATCGCCCACGGCACGAAGAGCGCCACGTCGATCGCGAAGCAGAGAAACCAGAACACAATTTTGCGGTACGTCAGCCACCCCTCGCAG
>JAGVLZ010000387.1 GCA_020054055.1 Phycisphaerales bacterium | reverse complement strand
CGGCGCCGCCGCGGCGCTGCAATCGGCGGCGCAGGCCCTCACCGGGAGTTTCCTCACCCCCGCCGCTGTGAAGGCGACGTTGACTTCAACAGGCGTCAATCGCAGTGATTCTAAGAGCGGGATCACCAAGCCACGCGTGAACCTCGCGGCGGCGATCGATTCGCTTGGATCGTCCTCGACGAGCGACTGCTTTACGATCTTCAACTTCGGTGCGGCGACGCTCAACGTATCGTCCATCACCAAGCCCTCGTGGGCGATGCTCGTCCCGCCACCACCCTACTCGATCGGGGCGGGCATGTCTCAGGAGGTCTGCATCGAAGCGTGCGGCTCGTGCGACGGGAACCCACTTGAAGGCAACCTGACGATCAACAGCAACGATACGGATTCGCCGACCATCACCGTTGGCGTCCACGTCGATTGCCCAACGTCCGTGCCGTGCCCCGGCGACGCGAACGGCGACGGCCAGGTTAATTTCGAGGATATGACCGCTGTCCTGACCTACTGGGGATCCACCTATCCCGGTTCGACCGGCCCTGGCGATGCAAACCATGACGGGATTGTGGACTTTGCCGACATAACGGCGGTGCTGACCAATTTCGGAGTGCCCTGCCCGTAACGGTGCGGCGGGCGGCCCCGCTTCCGATTGACATGGATGTTGGTGGCACAGTTGTCGTGCCTCCGATCAACCGTCCTCGGCGGATCGGTGTCTTCCGCACGTCCGCACAGTTTCCCATCGGGATGTGAATCGTCGGCGCGGATTGGCGTGTAGTGTCCCCGGCCCAGGCGCCCGCGGCGCCTCACTCCTTCATCATCTTCAGTTCATCGCGCAGAATCGCGGCGAGTTCGTAGTTTTCGGCTTCGATGGCGCGGCGGAGGCGTTCGCGGAGTTCGTGTTTCTGGCTGGCGGGGAGTTTGGTGGCGAGTTCGTCGCGCATGCCGCGGAGGAGTTGGACTTCGCTCGATTCGTCGTATTCGGCGGCGCGGCCCGAATCGTCGTACTGCTTGCGGATCTGGTCCAGCCCCTCGTCGATCATGAAGAGGGCGGCCTTCGGCTCGTTGTCGTTGACCATCTGGCTGGCGACGGCGCGCATGCGCATCATGGTGATATAGGGTCGGAACTGCTCGAGGACCGCGCGGTCGTCCTCGGCTTCGGCGTGGGCGCGGCAGAGGTCGAGGACGCGGAGGTTGCGCGCGGTATCGCGGACCACGCCGTCGTAGTCCGCGAGGACGAGCAGGCTGATGTAGCGGTGGTAGTACTGCACGGCCTCTTCGCGCAGGAGGCGGCAGTCTTCTTCCGAAAGGGTTTGTGATTCGGGCTCGGCGTCGGGGGGGCCTTCGGATTCGTTCTCGGGTTCGGGTGGGGGGGATTGCTCGAAGCGCGATTCGTGAAACTCGAGGAGGCTCTCGCAGCCGTTGGGGCGGACGCCGTCGGGGCGGCCCATCGCCTCCATCTGGAGGACGCCCAGGTCGAGGCGCATCTGGATTTTCGGCTCCCCGTCGTCGCCCTGGATGAGGCGGACGTTGATCTGGCCCGGCTCGTAGGGCCATTCCTGGAGGAGTTTGGTGAGGTCGATGGACATCGGGGGGAAGCGCGAGTGTAGCGGCTTGCGGGTTGCGGCTTGCGGGTTGCGGGGAAAGGCACCGCACGATTCTCAAGCCTTGCTGCGTGGCGTCAGATTCGTGGATGCAGGCGGACGGAACTCCGCGAGCCGCAGGCCCTTGTCCCCCGGCCGGAGATATTTTCGGACTCTCTGCCGGGCGGGGGATGCACGCGGCTCAAGCGGTCGGCATTACGGCCCGATTCTTGCTTGCTTGGGGTGATTCACCAAGATTCGGGCGGGCCATTGCGGTTGAGGATGGCGTCGAATAGTATCTCCGGTTCCCCCACGCTCGGAGGCTGCTGGGGGGCGGAGAGAGACCCCTGCGATCGGGCCGAGAAGGCCGGGATGTGTATCGCATGTCGCGAACGGAACTCGAATCTGATCTGCAGTTGTATCTGAGGCAGATCAATGACTTTGCGCTCCTGGCTCCCGACGAGGAAAAGGACCTGGGGTGGCGCGTCATCAACGAGTCGTGCCCCGAGGCGCGCGAGGTGCTGGTCCGCGCGAATCTGCGGCTCGTGGTTTCGATCGCCAAGCACTACACGAACCGCGGACTGTCGCTCACGGACCTGATCGAGGAGGGGAACATCGGGCTGATCCGCGCGGTTGAGGGGTTCGATCCCGCGCAGGGGGCTCGCTTCTCGACGTATGCCTCGTGGTGGATCAAGCAGGCGATCAAGCGGGCGCTGATTAATGCCGTGCAGCCCATTCATGTGCCGGCGTACATGGTCGAACTGATCGCCAAGTGGAAGCAGGCGACGTACCGCTTCGAGGAGAAGCACGGGCGGCAGCCGACGCTGGATGAGCTCTCGAAGGCGATGGGGCTGTCGACGAAGAAGGTGAGCATCATCAAGAGCGCCGGCAAGGCGTTTCAGAGCGCGAACCAGACGCACATCGGGGCCGACGGGGAGACGATCAGTTTCAGCGAGGTCGTGATGGACCCGCGGGCCCGGCGGCCGGATGAGCGGGTCTTCCGCGATGAGGAACTGCGGCTGATCTACGAGATGCTCGAGGCGATCGACCAGCGCGAGGCGCAGGTGCTCCGGCTGCGTTTCGGCCTCGATGGCAAGGAGCCGCTGACGCTGAAGCAGATCGGGCACGAGATCGGCCTGACGCGCGAGCGTGTGCGCCAGATCGAGGTCGAGGCGCTGAGAAAACTGAATCAACGCCTGGCGGAGGACGGGCCGGTGAAACTCTCGCAAGACGGCGAGGTCATCATTGATGCGAACGGGCAGGAGAACGGGTCGAAGCCCAAGCGTCGCGGCCGGCCGCGACGCTTGGGCTTCGACCCGTTCTCCTGCCCGTTCGCATCAATG
>JAGVLZ010000398.1 GCA_020054055.1 Phycisphaerales bacterium | reverse complement strand
TGCCAGAGGGCGTTGATCTCGACGGGCTTGCCGTGGCGGGGTGTGAAGACCACGCCGTCGCGCTTGGCGTCCATCCAGGTGAGTTGGGTGGTCTCGTCGCCCGCTTCGATCAGCGCATCGGCCGGGTCCATCCTGATGTTGAAGTGGGTGCCTGACTGATAGCGCTCGACGATCTGCGAACAGGCGGGGAGGAGGATGGAATCGAAGGTGGCCCGATCGCCGGTAGCGCGGAGGTACTCGCGGCAGGCGTGGAGGAACCAGAGGGAGGCATCGACGGTGTTGTATTGGGGCGGCCCTCCGTAGTCATCGAAGACGTTGGGGATCAGGCCGTCCTTGACGTAGCGGGCGAAGGTCTCGAGCGTGCCCTTTGCATCGTCGAAGCGGCGCGTCGTGAGCATCAGGCCGAGGAGCGAGATCATCGTGTCGCGTCCCCAGTCGGTGAACCAGGGAAAGCCGGCGAGAACGGTGGTGAGTGGCCTGCCTTCGGCGGTGCGGGGGACGAGGAAGTCGTCCGCGGCATCGACGAGGGGGATCAGTGCGCGGAGCGCGGGATCGCCCCGCGCGAAGGAGGCATGAACGCGTCCGAGTTGCTTCGCACGAAGCTCGCCGCCGAACACTCCGAGGTCCGTTGAGTCCGGCGCGAGCGCCGCGACGATCTCGAATCGTCGCCAGCCTTCCGAGTCCGGCGCGGGCAGTCTGACGCCGAACTCGCCGGGATTGAAGAGGTGCTCGACATCCTCCTGCTGGCGTTCGCTCTCAAACTCCAGCAGGACATCGCGGGTGAAGGAGGGCTTCACCGATCGCGTGGCGCCCTCGCAACGGATCTCGAGGGTGCGGCCCTCGGCGGTGATGGAGAGGGCGTCGCGCTCGGCGCGCACGGCGTAGCGCGACGGGTCGACGCCGGTGTTCAACGAGTGGAAGTCGCGGAGCGTGACGCGCGGCTCGATGACCAGGCGCACGGATGGCCCGGCCGGGATGCGCAATGAATACCGCACACCGCAGGCATTGCGCCTCCACGCGAGGGTGAGTTCCTTGATGAGTTCGACGCCACGGACGTTGTAGGTCCAGCGCGCGGCGGCATGCTCCTTCTCGAAGCGGAGGAGGTGATCGGGGCCGTTGGGGTCGAGCACGCCGCTGGCGTAGCGCCGGGCGCCGAGGTAGACGCGATCGGTTTCCTGGCCGTCGGCGTCGGCAAAGATGAGGCATTCATCGAGGCTCGCGAGGCAGGAGAGGCGGTCCACCGGTGGATTGGTGCTGGCGATCAGGAGGGCGTGGTACTTGCGGCGGTTGACGCCCGAGGCGGTGCCCATCGCGAAGCCGCCGTTACCGATGGTGAGGAGCCATTCATCGTCGGGGGAGGGGCGCGTGTGGCCGGTCGGGCGCTCAACGGCGTAAGGCGGTTGGGGGACGGTGAGGGTGGTTGGCGATTGCTGCGGCATGTGAATGTGGATTGTCACCGATGCGATGGTGGGGCACTCACCCTATCCGGGGAGTGGGAGGCTGGCTGAGAATAGATGCCGATGGACGCCGCATCTCACGTTGGGGTGGCGCAGCCGGAACCGGGGGGAGTGTCGGCGGTGGCGGCGGGCTGTTCCGGGGTCGGGTTTGGGTCGAAGTTTTGATGCGTGATCAACCAGACTTCAAGATACAGAGCGCCCGTCGAATCGGCCGATGGAAGGACCGGTAACTTCTCCGCGCGGAGCGCGGCGGCAGACTCACGGCCGGAGGCCGACACCAATATCACGTTGACGATCGCGCCCTCGCGCCCAACGGGGTGGCGCGGCGGTTGCTCTTCGTGCGGGGCGGCGGCGGGCGAATGGAGGATGCGCGCATGAGCGGTCTCTCAACCGGAATCGGGCTCTTCAGCGGGATCAACTCCGCGCAACTGATCGACCAGTTGCTCGCGCTCGAGGCGCGTCCCAAGCAACTGGTGCAGCAGCGGCTGGTCGAGTTGCAGGGGCAGCGCGCGGCGTTCCTCGACATCAACTCGACGGCGCTCGCGCTCAAGACGGCGGCGCAGAAGTTTCGCATCGCCAACATCTTCAAGACCTCCCGCGCGACGAGCTCGAACGAGAGCGTCCTGACCGCGACCGCGGGCACGACCGCGGCGGCGGGGACGTACCAGTTCGTCGCCAAGCGGCTCGTGACGACTCAGCAGTATCTGTCGCGATCTTTCGCCGACTCGGACACGTCGGCGCTCAACGCTTCGAGTTTCACGTTTGAGTTGGGGGGCGGGCAACTGGCCACCGAGACTCGTCTGTCCGAACTCAACGGCGGAGCGGGGATCGAACGCGGCAAGATCGTCGTCACCGACGCGGCGGGAGCATCGGCGACCGTTGACCTCTCCACCGCCGTGACGGTGGGGGACGTGCTGAGCGCGATCAACTCCGCCAGCGGTATCCGCGTGAGCGCGACGGTCGATGGCGACCGCATCAAGATCACGGACACGAACACCAGCGGCGGAGCGGCGCTCACCATCGCCAACGCGACGGGCTACAACACCGCGACAAGCCTGGGCATCGCCGGGACTTCCGCCGCGGGGTTCGGCAACGCCGTCACGGGGTCGCGCATCCGCACGCTCTCCGGGGCGACGGCGCTTTCGACGCTCAACGACGGCACGGGGGTGAATATCCGCGACGGCGCGGACGACCTGACGATCACGGCGCGCGACGGCACGGTGCATCGCATCCAACTCGGACTCGTGACGCACGTCGACGAGGGTGAAGACCCCGACGACGACGACGACGATTTCACTGTCGTGGACCAGACCCGCGCTTCGACGATCCAGGATGTCATCAACTACATCAACAACCAGACCGGCGGGCAGGTGACGGCGGCTCTGAATAGCGACAAGACGGGGCTTGTGCTTACGGACTTCACGGCGCCGGGGGACGTCACGGGCAACCTGATCGTCCGCAGCGCGACCGCGGACCGCACGACCGCGAAGGACCTGGGCATCGAGACGGCTGTCGCGGGGGTCGGCGCCAGCACCGTCAGCGGGAATCGCGTCATCGCGGGGTTGAACTCGCTGCTCGTCTCCAGCCTCCGCGGCGGGGCGGGCGTTTCGGACAATGCGCTCAGCATCACCGACCGCGATGGCACCACGACCAACATCACGATCAGCGCCGCCGCGCTTGCAGGATCGCTGGATGATGTGATCAATGACATCAATAAGCAACTTGCCGGGGATCCTATCTTGAACCCGGCCCAGGGCGTCCGCGTGAAACTGAACCGCGCGGGCAACGGTTTGGCTCTCGAAGACCTGTCGGGCGCCGGCACGGGAGACCTCGTCGTGAGCGGCACCGCCGCCACGGCCCTCGGCATCGCCTCCGCCGGTTCCAACGGCGGAGCGGTCAACGGCTCGAACCTTCAGGCGAAGTGGATCGGCCGTGCAACGCTCATTTCGTCGCTGAATGGCGGCAAGGGGATCGGCACGGGGACCATCCGCATCACCAACCCCACGGGCACCGTCTCGACTCTCAACATCGGCGACTCGATCAAGACCGTGGACGACCTGCTGAAGTTCATCTCCAACGCCTCGTCCGCGGGCATCACCGCCGACATCAACGCCAACGGCGACGGCATCGTCATCCGCAGCGACTCGACCGGCACGGGAACCCTGAAGATCGAGGACGTCTCGGGGACGGTCGCCAAGAGCCTCAACCTCGTCGGCTCGGACGACAACGACGGCGGCGTGATCGAGATCAACGGCTCCTACGAGCGCACCGTCACCTTTGCCGCCAACGACACGCTGAACCAGGTCGCGAGCAAGATCAACGCGGCGGGGGTCGGCGTCTCGGCGGCGATCATCCGCGATGGCAGCGGCGCGCGCCTCAGTTTCACCTCGCAG
>JAGVLZ010000361.1 GCA_020054055.1 Phycisphaerales bacterium | reverse complement strand
GCGGCGGCGGATCGGCTTCCGGCGCGGTCGCGCCAGCCGTGACGCACGAGTTCATCGACCGCGCCCACCGACTCTTCGCTGAGCGCCTCGGGGGTGCCTTTCGGATGGATCCGTCCCGCAAGATCGCGCTCCGCGGCTCGCATCACTCGGGCCATGGTCACATCGATCAGCAGTTCGCGCGAACCACTCGATTCGATTGAAGGTTGATTCAGCAAGCCGAGAAGGCCGACAAGCCGCCGCCCCTCGGGGGACCACGATCGTTCATCAGCAGTTGAGAACTGCGATTCGACGAGCGCGTCGAGCGTCCGGGCCGCGCTGTCGGTCAGGCGGCCCGGTGTTTGGGAATCGTTCGGAAATTCGGAGGGGGTATCAGTCATGCGATGCGGGTGGTACGACGGGGTCAGGTGGCTTGTTCGCGCCGGTTCTTGCGCTTCGCGAGGTCCATCTGTTCCTGCCACCGCTTCGCAAAGGCGGCGACCGCCGCGTGCAGCCGGGATTTCACGGTGCCGACCGGGATACCCAACTGGTCCGCTATCTGCGTGTAGGAGAGTTTCTGGAAGTAGGCGAGCAGCAGGATCTCTCGCAGCCGCGTCGGGATCGCGTCCACCGCGTGCTGGACCATCACGCTCGTCTCCGCCGCCTCCATCCCGGCCCCGGGTCCGGGAACCTCGATCTGGAGCAGGTCGACCAGTTCATCCCCCTCCCCCCCGCCCCCGCCCCCGGAACCCCGCGGCTTCATCGAGAGCGAGACGGCCGCGCGACGATTCGATTTCCGCAGCGCATCACGCCCCTTGTTGGCCGCGATCGTGAAGAGCCACGGCTTGAACGTCCGAGTCAGATCGAACGACCCAAGCGACTGATGCACCTGCAAAAACGCGTCCTGAAACACATCCTCCGCGGCCTGCCGATTGCCGACCAGCCGGAACAGGAAGTTGAGCAACGGGTCGTGATAACGCTCGATCAGCAGCCTGAACGCGCCGACTTCCCCGTCGAGATAGTCCTCGACCAGTTCTTCATCGGTGCGCTGGATCACGTCCGCCATGCGGGGGATTGTAGGGCCGCACGAGCGTCAGGCTGCGTTCAGAACCCTACCGCGTCCTTCGTGCCCTGCTTCGTGAAGTCCACCGTCTTGGTCCACGCCTCGTTCCCCGTCGCCGCGTTCGTCAGGGTGAGGCGGTAGGTGTAGGTCGTCTGGCGGACGTTGCCCGCGGAGCGTTTGAGTTGAGTGATGCGGCCGTTCAGGATGAAATCGGGCTTGAGGCTCTCGACCTCGGTCCGCCCCTCAAGGACGGCCTTGCGGTACTGGATTTCCTGGGCCTCTCTGGATTCGGGGGTTCCGCCATAAGCAGTGACCACGGTGGCCTGGCCGGAGTTCACGAGGTGCTCGCGCATCCGATACGTCAGTTCATCGACCTCGAAGCGGCTGGACGTGTCGTTCGTCACCCGTTCCACGACCACCCTCGCCGGCTTGTTGGGCGCCGTGCTCAGCACACCCTCCCGCAGCAGCGATTCGAGCATCCCGGACGCGGCTCCCTTGATCTCCTGGATGTCCACCTCGCCGACGCTGACGATCGAGTCGGGGCCCCCGGTCTCCTGGTATGCGGCCTTCTGCCCGCACGCGACGAGGCCGGCGAAGAGAAAGGCTGAAACGATGCGATGCATGTCTGCTTTCCTTATGTGAGATCGGCCCGGTTTTATTTTTCCGCCCGCCGGACCTCGAGCCTGAAGTCGGTGGCGCTCATGTCCGGCGCGACCGAGGAGATCGTGATGATGCCGCCCGCCTGCACATGAGTCGCCTTCCAGACCGACATGGGCGATTCGATGACGTTGCCACGCTCATTGAGCCACGCGAAGCGGTAGGAGAAGCCGCGCGGGAAGCGATCGTCGTTCGCCACATCGACCTGGGCCTCGAGCACGCCCCCCTCCGTGGGGAAGAGACGCACCTCGCTGGCGCGCAGGTTCAGGTAGGTGCTCAGGTCGCGCACGCGCGTCTGCGTCTTGATGGAATCATCGCCCGGCCTGTCCCGTGTAGTGGTCGTGTTGACGGTGCCGCAGCCCGCCGCAAGAAGGCAGACCGAAACGAGGAGGAATCGGGTCCGATTCATTGCGTGCTTGCCTCCTGGATCAGCATCGGCGCGGGCGTCGCCTGCGCCGTGAGTGGGGCGTTCAGGATGGAGGCGTACGGCGTACTCGACTTCGGGAGTGTAACGAGGACGACGTTGCAGGCACCCGGGATCACTTCGCACGAACCGATCAGCCGCCCGGCCTCGAACTCGAGCCTCCCATCCGCCGGCGTCGGAATCCGGCCGACCGCGATCCGCTTGGGCATCGTGCGCCAAGTCCGCAGGTCGGCCGCGGTGGATGCGGCCTGATAGGCTATTCCACCGATCTTGGCGATGAACTTGGACCAGTCGCTCCCTGTTTCGCTCGCCGCGTAGGTCGCCGCCGCCTTGACGGCGCTGCTCAGGAACTCCTGCATGATGATCAGCGGCAGGCGGGTGCGGAACTCGCTGCCGACAATGCGGTCCATGTCCGCGATCGGCGTCGATTCGCCCGCGTGACCGCCGCCGCGGACCACGAGTGTCTGGGCGAAGTCGTCGTTGAACTTCATGATGGGAAAGGCCGCGGAGACATAGTTCACCCCGCCGACCGGGATGGGGATGTCGAGGCGGAGTTCCTCGAGTCGCGGCGCGAAGCCGGTGAAAAAGTAGACCCAGGTGGTGGGCTGGACCCGCTCGCCCGTGCTCTCGCAGAGCAGGATGTCCGGCTCCAGCATCGCCTGTGCTTCGGGGGTCATGCCCGCGACCTGGCGGAACTCGAAGCGTGCCTGCTCGCGCTCATCGTGAGCGAGGCAGAAGACCCCGCGCAGGTGATTGACGAAGGGGTTGGCGTAGTCAGCGTACCCCTGCATATCCTCGATGTTGGCGAAGTGCGGGGCGAGTGACTGGTGCTTGGTCACCGTCTTCTCTTCGACCTCGATCTTCTTCTTCTTGGCGGCTTCCACGTTTTTGCGGTTTTTGGCCTCCACCTCCGATGCGAACCGGTGCTTGGCGTCCTCCTGCCATTCGACGGCGCGATTCAGTTCCAGGCGAGCCGAATCCATGTCGTTCAGCGCCAGGCAGTTGAACGCGTTCAAGGCGCAGATCATCATGCGATCCGAAGGGGTTCCCTTGTATTTCTCCATCGTCTGGTTGATGAGCGTCTCCGCGACGCCCGAGGAGGCGCTCGCCTCGGCCTTCGTGTCCAGGTAGGGCCGCAGCGCCTCATACGCATCGTCGAAGCATCGCTCGCTCTCCTGCACCGCTCCGCTCATCTGGAGGCACCGCCCGGCCTCGATCAGGTAGATGACCCGGTTGCGATCGCCCTCATCGTGATCGAGTTCCTGCTTGCAGGCCTTCGCCGCGGCGCTGTGATAGTCACCGTTTTCGCAGTACCCCACCCACGCGTTCGAACTCTTTCGATACTCTCGCTGACACCCCGGCAGAAAGCCCGCGACGGCGATCAGGAGCGCGCTGAACAACAGCGCCCGCCCACGACGAATCTGCATGGCCATGATCGAATCCCCTTTGACTGGAAGTGCGAGTGCGATCCGACGACGGAATCTAGTAAAGCAACCGCTGCCACAGGCTCAGGTTTTGCAGTTGCGAGGTATCGATAGTGACGCTGCTGTTCTTCATGAACTCCGCCAGCGCCTCCACGAGTTTCTGCTCGTTGTCGCGCAGTACGGCGCCGGCCTTGAGCCCCTCGAAGAACCGCGTCTGCTCCCTCCAGCGCTCGAGTCCTTCCTTGTGCAACTGCATCGGCACCATCAGTTCGCTCCCTTCCTTCGCCGCGAAGGGACGGCTGACGGTTTCGAATCCCGGTCGATCGATGCTGATCTTGTGAAACCCCGGCAACATCGGCACCACCCCGGGCGCGGAGCCGGCAAGGATGCCGTCCACCATCACGTTGCACTTCAGCGGAATGAGGTGGTACCGGTTGGCGGCGATCGTCCACTGACCGTCGATCTTGATGACCTCGGGCACGCTCAGGTCCTGCATCTCGATCCAGATCCTCACCCCCACCTCAGCCGCCGCGGGCGGAAGCGGGCGACGATCGGGCACGCGCATCGCCGCCATGACCGCCGGGGCGATCTGTTTGGACGCATCGCGCAGCAGGTGATCGGGGGACGCGGGTGAACGCTTTAGGTTCGGCGTCTGGCGGACCTGGTTGATGGCTTCAACGTTCCCCGAGGCCAGGCTGCCGCCGGTCGTGCCGTCGATGACCTTCCAGGTCGCGCCGAGCGTGGTGATCACGTTCTTCATGGCGATCCCGATCTGCGGGTCGTTGAAATCACGCACATCCTCGACGAGCGAGGTGATGGTGGCGACGACCAATCCATCCGCGCCCAGGGTGCGGCCCAGCGAGAGAGCGGTGGCCTGGTCGCTGAGCAGGCGATCGACCTCCGTGTTCTTCGGGTCGCCCGTTCCCCGGTTCGCCCCCTCTCGGGCGAGGCTGCTCACGGCGTTGGCGACGATTGCTCTGTCGATGATCTCGACGTGAGGCTGATCGAGTTCGCCGCCGAGATATGCGGAGAAGACATCCACTTTCTCGTCCGGCACTTCGGGTGAAACATCCTGGATGATAATCGCCAGTTTGACGGACTCGGCCGGGGGCGGAGCCGCGGTGGCAGGGGCATTGACGTGGGCGGGCACCGCCACCGGGGCCGCATCAGCGGGAAATGAATGCGCCGGGACGGGCTCCATCGG
>JAGVLZ010000307.1 GCA_020054055.1 Phycisphaerales bacterium | reverse complement strand
TTCGTCTGGACCGCGAGCGTTCAGACCATCATGGAAAAAATCCGCCGCGCACGCGCCGCACTCGATAAGGTGCCATCAGCGTGAAACACTACACTAGCGCGGCGGAGATGGCGAACACGACGCGGAACGCCCATCCCGCGTCGTGTGCCGAAGCAGTGACGGCACTCTCGGTCGGAGAGCCGGTGAACCACCAGAGCAGCCCAGCCGCGAGCAGGACGCCCACCATCGCGCCCGCCGTGTCCATCGCACGATGGAAGCCGAAGGCACGGCCCCGAATCGTCGGCCCGGCGGCATCGGCTATCAGTGCATCGCGTGGGCTGGCCCGAAGTCCCTTGCCGAGCCGGTCAATGAGTCGACCCGCGAGCACCATCGGCCACGCAAACGCCAGCGCCATAAGCGACTTTCCGACCACGGGCAGTCCATAGCCGATGCGAACATAGGGGACGCGCTGCCGGTGCCGGTCGCTTCGGAATCCCGCCCACGCCGTCACGAACGCGACGATGAGCGCCGCCGCGCCTTCGATGCCACCAAGCGTGGTCGCGGACGCCCCCAGCACCCCGACCACGAACATCGGAATGAGGGGGTACACCATCTCGCTCGACACGTCCGCAAGGAATGACACCCAGCCCAAAAGCACCACGGCGCTGGGGAGGCGCTTCGGGGTCGGCTCGGCATCGGTCGGGTTCGTGGGCATCGTATCTGCCACGATAGGGGATTCCGTCCCGTTATGATCCAGAACGATGCGCAAACTCCACCGATGGGTCAGCCTCCCTGCGTGCCTCTTCCTGTTGCTGGTTGCTCTTACCGGCGTGATACTCCAATTCCAACAGTTGCTCGGCTCAGATGAGGCCGAGCGCGAGAGGCTGGCGACGGTCACGAGTTCGCAAACGCTCACCACTTCGGTGACGGGCTTGGACCAGCAACTTTCCTGCGCCCAGTCCGTGATTCACGCGGCATTGGGGACAGACGTGCCGATTGACGCGGTTGAAGTCCAGTTCAAGAACACCCCGCGTAAGTTGATCGTGTGGACGGCGGGAACCGAGCCTTTGAAGTTCACGGTCAACGCCGACACGGGCGCGATCATCAAGCGAGAGTCGGGCGAACGGGAATCGTTCATCCTCAGACTTCACACGGGCGAAGTCTTCGGGGATGGGGGCGTGGTGCTCGGCATCTTCTGGGGTTTGGCGCTCGTGTTCCTGACCGTCACAGGAATCTGGGTCTACTGGAAGATGTACCGCGCCCGCGCACCATCCCGGGGCTGGCGCCGCGTATTGTGGTAGCCCTACCCTCTCAATTCACGGAAACCGCGTTTCCGCTCAGCAAACGGCATATCCGTGGCTCCCAAACCCTAACGCCCTCCAAGAAAAGTTCTATTGGTGTACTGTCACCCCGATTGTTTTGAGAAACAAGCCCTTCGGCGAGCGCGTCGAAGGGCTTTCTCATTGTGAAGACAAGACTTGCGCCATCGAGGCGGCAGTTCCAACAGACGATTTCGAGGATCCGCCGCTTGGCGGAGTAATCGACGCGAACGCCCGGTCCTTCCACGACCTGTCCGCCAGCCTCCTCATCTGCTCACGCCTCAAACCGCTGCGAAATACGTCGTGAAACAGCCTCTATGGCCCGTGGCGCCTGGCGATTTCCCGGAGGCGCAGTCGGCGGTAGAACTCGTCGCTCATGTCGAAGCCGCGGGGCATCGGCGTGGCGCCCTGCTTTGGCGCGGAGGCCTTGGCGGCTTCGATGTTCGTGGCAGGCTCGGGGAGGATGGCGAGGCGCAATCGCACATCGGCTGCGGACGCAACGGGTCGGCCCACGGGTTCGGTGCGAGACAACGAAACAAGAGCGATCGAACCCGGCGGGGGCTGAGAGTTTTTCGCGCGTCGCGCGGGCAGACCCGTCGGTCCCGGCGTGAGGTAGGGCCGCAACGCAGGCAGCGGGTCGCAGGCGGGCTTCGAAGGATCGGTGCAGCCGATGGACGGCTCGCCGATGACCCATGTGGTGCCCGCGGGAACGACGGGGCGGGTGCCGTGCTCGGTTGGGACGTACTCGGATTGGGAGAAGACGGCGTGCAGCGCGCCATCGACGCGCATGAGTTGCCCGTCGTTGCCCGGTGCGCGATAGACGCGGTCGAAGCCGGAGGCGATGCGTAGGTCCGGGCGTTCCACTCGCAGGCTGGAGTTGAGAGCCCCGATGTCCTCATAGCCTTGGTCGATCGGCTCGAGGCCGCTTGGCTCGGCGACGTTCGCCGGGGGAAGCACGACAGGTCCGCCGGCGATGGCCGACGCGGAAATGGCTGCGATCACAAAGAAAATGTGTCTGGATCGGGGCATGGACGCCTACATCATAGATCGGCCGGATAGTTGTGCGGGTGCAGGATGGCTACATGAGTATTCGGAACTCGACCGGGTAGGTGCCCGGGGGCGAGGGGAGGGGGATGCGGCCGAGGGGTTCGCCCGTGGCCCGCCACAGGTAGATGGCATCGATGACCGGGCGGTCCACATCCGCGTTCCCGGACGAGCGGACGAGGTCCACGCGCTCGACCTTGCCATCGCGTCTGAAATGAACCAAAACCACGGGGTCGCGGGCGGCCCCCATGATCCGCGTGTAGTGCGTGAACTTCGGGCGGCGCGTCTTGATCTCGAGTCCCGCGCCGGCAAGGGGTTGGCCGAGTTTTCTCCACTCAGCGGTGAGGATGGACGCAGCGGTGCTCTCCCGGTCGGACTGCCGGCCCGTCGCGCCGGAACCGGAAGGGGCGGAAGGAGGAGCGGGGGCAAACTGTACCGGCGCAGGAGTTGGCAGCGGAGCCGGTGGTGGTGTCGGCGGGCTTGGCGGCTTGGGCTCAGGCTCGGGTGGCAACTCAATCGTCGGCGCCGGGGGCAGGGACATGGTGCCCGTTTCGGATTCCTCGAGAACTTCGGCCTCTTCCTGAGTTGGTGACGCTTCCGTTTCCCGCGTGGGCGTCTCGGCAAGCGCTTCATCCATCGGATCTGCTTCAATCTTCTCGGCTTGCGCGGCTTCTTCGACGGGCGGCTCCGGCACGATCCCCGCCGCGGGCGATTCCTGAATCTCGGGAGTTGGCGGCGAGGGCGGAGTGAGGACGACGGCAACGGCTTCGGTCGGCGGCCCGCTTGGTGGGTCGATCGTCAGTTCGGGCTGGTCGACTTCGCTCTGCTCGGCGATGTGTTCGATGTACTCGTCGAAGCCGAGCCAGGTGAGCGAGGTCGCGGTGGAATCGTTGAGGCCCAGGCGAAGCGGATCGGGCTCGGGTTCGACACGCGGAGGCGGCTCTTCCGGCATGATCGCGGCGATCGAATCGAAATCGTGCGGCGACGAGGCGGCGGAGTTGAACGACCAGCGCGCGCCGAGCGCCCCCGCCGCCAGGTGCAGCAGGAGGCTCGTGAGGAGCGGGAGGGTGAGCGCTGAGCGGTCGGACATGTGCCGTGAATAGTAGGGTGACCGATCGTTGCAGGCATCCGGGCGTACACTCGGACCCATGCCGTTGACACCCACGCGGGACGAGTTCATCAGCATGGCGAAACGCCACTCGGATGGCGCGTCGCGGCTTGTCATCCCGGTCGGACTCCGGCTGATGGGCGATCAACTGACGCCGGTGCTGGCGTATCGGCGTCTCGTGGTGGGCGATGAGCGCACCGCGCCGTCGTTTCTCTTCGAGAGCGTCGAAGGGGGGGAGCGCGTGGGGCGGTATTCGATCATGGGCGCTCGGCCCCTGATCGAAGTCATCGCGCGGCGGAACCAGGTCACGATCCGCGATCGACGCCGCGGCGAGGGCCACCCGTCCGTGACGCACCACGTCGATCCGCTGCTGTTGCTCCGCGAACTGTCGTCGGGCTTGCAACTGGTGATGCCGGAGGGAGAGGCGGCGCGGCATCTACCCGCCGCGACGCTCGGCGGGTGGATCGGGTACGCGGCGTATGACACGGTGCGCTACGCGGAGCCGGGAAAACTCCCGTTTGAGAACGCGCCGCGAGATGATCGTGGGCTGCCCGATCTGCACTTCGGGTTCTATCACCGGGTGGTCGTCTTCGACCATGTCGAGACGTTGATCCACATTGTTGAACTCGTCGAAGTCGGGCCCGGCGATGATGCGGGCGCGCGCTACGACCGCGCCGCAACGGAACTCGCGCGAGCGGCGACGGCCCTTCAAACGCACAGCAAGCCGCTGCCCTCGGGGATGTTCGAGGCCGAGGCCGTGACGCGCGCTCCGCTCAAGTCGAACCTGACGCGCGACGAGCACGCCGCGATGGTCGCCCGGGCGAAGGAATACATCCGCGCGGGGGATGTTTTTCAGGTGGTGTTGGGGCAACGATTCGAGCGTCGCAGCGCGGCCGACCCGTTCGACGTGTACCGGGCGCTCCGCGCGGTGAATCCCAGCCCGTACATGGGGTATCTGCAATGCGAGGGGGGCATCCTCGTCGCGTCCAGCCCCGAGATTCTGTGCCGGGTGCGGCGGGGGTCCCTTGCTGGCGCGCGGGGCTCGTCG
>JAGVLZ010000334.1 GCA_020054055.1 Phycisphaerales bacterium | reverse complement strand
GCTCGCGGTCGCCGCGACGATGGCCTCCGCCACCTTCCGCGTGCCGTTGCTGAAGGAGGCCCACTCGAAGACCCCCATCGGCCCGTTCCACACGATCGTCTTCGACGCTTTCAGCACCGCGCCGTACTGCTCGCACGTTCGCGGCCCGATGTCCAGCCCCATCAATCCATCGCGGATGTCGCCCTCGCATGCCTCGGCCTTCGCCTGCTCCTCGAACTTCGCAGCGCAGACGTGATCGACGGGCAGGTGCATCTTGCATGAGGTCTTGGCCGCCTCATCGAGGGTCCGCTTCGCATCCGCGATCCGATCCTCCTCCACGCGGCTCGATCCCACCTTCTTCCCCTGCGATTTCAGAAAGGTGTACGCCATCGCCCCGCCGATGAGCACATGGTCCGCCTTCGGCAGCAGGTTCGTGATCGCGGGCAACTTGTCCGACACCTTCGCCCCCCCCAGCACGACCGCGAAGGGGCGCTTCGGGTTCGCCAGCGCGTCGGAGAGGTACCGGATCTCCTTCTCAACCAAAAAGCCGCAGACGCGCGGCCTGCCCGCCATCGCCCGGGGGGTGCCGACCATCGAAGCGTCCGGCCGGTGGCAGGTTCCGAAGGCATCGTTGCAGTAGACATCGCCGTACGCCGCGAGACGCGACGCGAAGGCCGGATCCCCCTTCTGCTCGGCCTTGTGGAAGCGGAGGTTCTCCAGCAGCAGGCACTCGCCATCGGCGAGCATGTTCACGGCCGCGGTGGCCGCGCCGTCCACGCAATCGTGCGAGGGAAACTTCACCCCGCCGCGCGCCTTGTTTCCCAGCAACTCCGCGAGGCGCACCGCGCACGGCTCCAGCGAGAAATCCTTCTCGAATCCCTCTCCCTTGGGCCTGCCCAGGTGCGACATCAGCACCAGACGCCCGCCGCGCGAGAGCACGCTCTCGATCGAGGGGAGGGCCATGCGGATGCGCCGGTCGTCCGCGATCGCCCGGCCCTTCAGCGGCACGTTGAAGTCGACGCGCATCAGCACGCGCTGGCCCCGCACCTCCACCTGATCGATCCGCTTCTTCGCCACGGCTGTCTCCCATGCCAGTTGTCATCTACAGTCTCGGCAGACCTCGACGAAACCCATGCTACCCCAGCGCTTCCCCGTCATCGTCGGCCCCACCGCGGGCGGAAAATCCGCCGTCGCGGTCGAACTCGCGCTCATGCTCCGAGCCAAGGGAACCCACGTCGAGATCGTCACCGCCGACTCGATGCAGGTCTACCGAGGCATGGACATCGGCACGGCGAAACCAACCATCGAGGAGCGTCATGGAATCCCGCATCACCTGATCGACATCGCCGATCCGCGCGATCCCTTCTCCGTCGAACAGTGGCTCTCGCTCGCGGAGCCGTGCATCGAACGCATCCGCGCTTCCCGGGGGGCGGGCGGCGTCCCCATCGTCGTCGGCGGCACGCACTTCTATGTGAAGGCGCTGCTCGAAGGGCTCTTCGAGGGGCCGGGGGCGGATGCAGCGCTCCGTGCGGAACTCGGTGCGCTCCCACCCGATGAGCTCCGGCGCGAACTCGAACGAATCGACCCGCCGACCGCGCGGCGGCTTCACCCAAACGATCTCCGGCGCACCATCCGCGCGATTGAGGTCTTCCGGCTGACGGGCACGCCGCTGAGCCAGCACCAATCGCAATGGGACCGCGGCGGGTCGCGCCCCGATGCCCTCCTCGTCGGACTCGAATGGGAGACCGAGCCGCTCAACCGGCGCATCAACGCCCGCGTGAAATCCATGATCGAGCGGGCACTCGTCGATGAAGCCCGCGCGCTCTGGCACGCTCAATCCCTCGGCCCGCAGTCCCGCGAGGCCCTCGGCTACAAGCAACTCATCGAGCACTTCGAGGGTCGGGCGACGCTCGACGAAGCCATCGAACAGATCAAGATCGAGACCCGACGCTTCGCCAAGAACCAGCGGACGTGGCTCCGCCGATTACGCACAACACCGGGGGCGGTGTGGATCGAGATGGAGGAGGGTGACGGGGCGATCCAATCCGCCGCGGAACGCGCGGCGGCGATGCTCGCGTGATCGCGACGGTGCTGCTGCTGACAAGGCGGAGGTGCCCCGGTCTGTCAGCAGCAGCCCAGCCCCCCCCGGCACGCCGGTCACTCACCGGTCGGAACACGCTCATCACGCCGCGTAAGAGAGTCCGCGACTTGTTTGTACCCTCGCGCCAGCGTGGCCCGGTCGCTCTCCGCGAATCCCTCGAAGACCTCCAACCTTCGCCCGTCCCCCCATCCCGCGACAAACACGCGGTACACGATCACGTCGCCATCCTGCGAAAACGAAACCTCTCGGCCTGCGCCGCGGTACGATCCCCATTGCGCGAACTCGCGGATCGATGTTCCCTCCGGGAATGTTCCCTCCTGCTTCATCTGCTCGACCGTCGCGTCCGCCTCCTCCTCCGTGGTGAGATCGCTCTCGTACACCTCGAGCAAAAGCGCCGCGTTCGCCTCCATGCTGATAGGGATGCGCACCCCGGCCTCGAAGGACGGATCGGCGGAATCGACGGCCCAGTTGCCGGGATGGGAGAACACGATGTCGCCCGACCGGTACTCGATCGGGCTCGAAACCGCGGGCGAAACGGCCGGAGCGGAATACGCATACAGAAACACGGCCGCGAAGATCATCCCGAGACCGATGAGCGTGACCGTCATCGGCAGGAAGAGAAACCAGAGCGCGGCGCGAAAGCCGGTCGCGCCGAACACCGTTCGGACGCCGATATAACTGGTCACGATTGACCAGACAAGAAAGAGCAGCACCGCCAGATCGAAAACATGGAACACGGACGAATTGGAGGCGTCGATCGGGCGCGCGAAGTTCAGCGTCTGCCAAACGATGTGCAGCCACACCGGGAACGCGAACACGAGCGAGGCATAGAGATAGACCCGCCGCGCCATCGCGGCATCAGGATCAGTCACGCCGCTCCACCGCAGCCGCACTCGGTACCACCATCCCCCGATCTTGTAATAGAGCGCCGCTCCAAGCACACCCCCGATGGACAGCAGCGCCCAATAGACCAGCCACGACCTCGATAACTCGGGAATCGCGCCGCCGGAGACGCCCCGCTCCAAGGTGTCCGAGATCCCGCACATCCCGTAGATCCACGCCACCAGCGCCGTCAGCCCCGGCATGTGGTCGGCGACGAAATGCTCGAAGAAGTATCGCGGCCGCGCATAGAGATAAAAAAGCCAGAGGGCGTAGTTCGGCTTGCCGGGATCACCCGAAGGCGCGGTGGAAATTACCTCCGGCCGAAGCAGCCCGTGTTGATCGACCCGGTTCTCATTCTCGCGCGCCATCTGTGATTCCTACTTCCCCGCCTTATAGAACGGCAGCGCCGTCACCTCCGCCGCCATCGTCTCGCCGCGACCGGAATCGACCACGAACTTCGATCCCTTCTCCGAGAGCGCCTTGTCCACATAGCCCATCGCGATGCAGCGCCCGAGCGTCGGCGAGTTGCAGCCGCTCGTCACCTCACCGATCTCTTTCCCCCCCGCGCGCTCCAGAATCTTCATCCCCTGGCGCGCGGTGCGCCTCCCTTCGATGAACATCCCAACCAACTTCCTCGGCGGGCCACCCGCATCGCGCACGCGCTTCAGCGCATCCATCCCGATGTACGCCTCGCCGCGCTCTTCCTTGTCCTTGTCCACATGGATCGCAAAGTCAAGCCCGCTCGCGAGCGCGCTCGTCTCTTCCCCAAGTTCATGCCCATAAAGCGGCATCCCCGCCTCCAGCCGGAGCGTGTCGCGCGCCCCCAGCCCCGTCGGCCGCACGAGCGGGCTGGCCGCCTTCATGTCCACATCCTTCAGCAGCATCTTCAGCGCCATCTCCACCGCCCCCGCGGGCAGCACCACCTCGATCCCGTCCTCGCCCGTGTACCCCGTGCGGCTCACGAGCAACTTCAGGATCAGGTAGTTCTTCTCCACGAAGCGGTACCGCTTCAGCGCCGGGATCTCCTTGCTGTATCCCTTCACAATCTCCATGACCCGCGGCCCCTGGAGCGCGACCATCGCCGTCTTCATCGTCCGGTCGTCGATGTTCGCGACCAGGTCGCCCCTGATCTCCGCGAAGTGCGACAGCAACTTCTCGCGGTTCGAGGCGTTCACCACGAGGAAGTAATCGTCGTCGTCGATCTTGTAGACGATGATGTCGTCGCGCACCCCGCCCTTTTCATTGCACACCAGCGAATAGCGGCACTGCCCCGGCTCCATGTCGGAGATGCGCCGCGTACACAGGCGTTCGAGGAAGCGGCGCGAGTGCCGCCCCGTCACCTTCACGCGCCCCATGTGCGAGACATCGAACAGTCCGCCGGAGGTCCGCACCTGCTTGTGCTCCTCGACGATCGACCCGGCCGCGCCGTTCGCCCCGGCATACATGATGGGCATCTCCCACCCGGCGAAATCGACCATCTTGCCGCCGTGTTCCGTGTGAAAGCCAAAGAGCGGGGTACGAAGTGGCACGCGGGAGTCTCCTCTTGGCCGCCAGTCCGCATTGCGGACGCGGCGCGGGCAGTCTAATCGACGAACATCGCCCCAACCCGTTCACGAGTCGCAGCCTCGAACCACGGGCCGACACTGCCCGTACTGCTCTGATCCGCGCGGCGGGACAACGCCGACCATCCATCACCAGAAGTGGAGGTACCCATGCCCGTTCGCCCCTCGACGCCGAGACTCGCGCTCGCCGCCATCGCCCTGACCGCTCTGACGCTCGTTGGCGCTTCCCCGATGAAGCGGGGAAATGTCACGGCGTATGTGCGGTTTGAGGTTGCGAACCCGGTGATGTCCATCGATTCGCTGGACCCCAACCCGCCCGTGACGGACTCGGAACGGATGATGAAGTCGGAAGCCGTGCGGATGATCGATGACGATGCGCTCGAGGCGATCGCGAAGGAGCGTGTCGTCGCTCAGGGCTCGCCTCCGCCCACGATCGACGAGCTGCGCTCCATGCTTCGGGCAGATATCGTGCCCGGGACGTACTTCGTCGATCTGTTGGCGTCGGCCACGACCGAAAGCGATGCTTTGGGGCTGGTGGACGCCGCAGCGATTGTGTACCGCGAGCGCATCGGTTCACGGCTCGGGAAAGACCGTCGCGACCGCATCCAGAATGTCGAGGCGGTCGTTCGTGATCTGTCGAAGGACATCGAGCAGATCGACGCACGCTGCGAAGCAATCATCGCCAAAGAAAAGTTGACGACCCTCGAACCATCACCGACTTCGTTCGGCTATGTCCGGATGACGCGGCTCTTCGATCAGGTAGGCACGGCGAAGGAGGATCGCAAGGGTCGGATCGCCGCGGGGGCTTCGACCGAAGATCTGGCCGTGCTGAACCAAGTGATCGATGATCTGGACACCGAGCTGCGGGCATGCCAGTTGAACCTTGAGTCGGAGACGCAAGCGCTCGATCAACTGCGGAACTGGAAGCATGATCGCGAGGAGAAGGTCCGGATGATGCTTGAGTTACAGAGGGAGGTCGTGCGGCTGCGGCTTTCACAAGCTTCGTACGAATCGGCGTACCCCGCGATCAGGATGCTGAACAAGCCCCGCATCCGCGCGGCACGCTAATGAGAGCACCTCAAGCCGCGAGCGGACGGGCCTCTTCGCTGCTCAGCGGGCTCTCGTTGACGCGACCGAGCGCATCATTGAGCATCGCGACTGACGTTGCGGCTGGGGACAGAATTTCGATCCCGATCGCTCGCCCATCGGCTGCGTAGTCGATGATCAGGTTGCCATCAATCGCCTCGGTCCGAGCGCTGCGGTCCCCCTGGCGGCGGGGAAGGTAGATGTACGCGGCGACCGGTCGCCCATTCCGAAACGTGATCTCTAGGTATCGCTGCTTCATGTCTTACTCACAAGGATAGGCCGTCACGACCAGCACGAGGTGTTCCGTTTCGAGCGGCTCGAGAATGACCTCCCAGCCGCGCCCGTTGTGTCGAGTTTCGACGACCCATCGCCCCGGCTCAGCACCATGACGAACCTCTGAGGCAACTTCAAGCATCTGCCGAAGATCGGATTCCGTGAATGACCGATCGACCATCCGCTTGAGGAGATGGGACGTAAACTCAAGTTCCCAATCCCACCAGTCCGGCCACTTGGGCATCGGAACATCCTACATTCCCGCATGAACGACCCGACCATCCTCCCCCCGGACCTCCCCGTCCCCATCGACGACGGCGCGGCGGCGCACCTCATCGGCGCAGCCATCCCTTCACTCATGCTCCCCTCGACTCACGGTGCGCCGCTCGACCTCGCAGCCATCACCCGCGACCCCTCCGTCCTTTTCTTCTACCCGCGCACCGGCGTCCCCGGCCGCGCGCCGCCGAGACTCGACGACGGCGCCGAGTGGGACGCCATCCCCGGCATGCGCGGCTGCACGCCGCAGTCCTGCGCCTTCCGCGACCTGCGGGCCGACTTCGCGATGCTCGGCGTGACCATCCACGCCATCAGCACGCAGACCATCGAATACCAGCGCGAGTTTGCCGAGCGCAACCACATCCCCTTCCCGATTCTTTCCGACTCCGACCTGTTTCTCACCCAGGCGATGCGACTCCCCTCCATCGACATGCCCGTCGAAACCGGCGGCCCATCCACGCTCATCAAACGCATGGCGTGGTACTGCGACCGCTCGCGCATCGTGAAGGTGTGGTACCCCGTCTTCCCGCCGAATGAGAACGCGCAGCGCGTGCTGGAGTGGCTCCGCACGCAGCGCGGGTGACGATCACCCGAGCCGCACGACGTAGATCAGGATGATCCCCAGCGCCGCCCCCGCCGCGAGCAGCGGCACCCACACGGGCATCCTCTTCTTCAGTTCGCGGTCGAGGATCGCGTGGCCGCAGGCGTGGCAGAGGGGCGCATCGTGGTACACGCTCGCGCCGCAGGCGGGGCACTCGATGTCATCGCCGCCGAAGCGGGCGAGGTCGGCGCGCGAGATTCCCTCGCGGTCGTCGTCGAAGTTGTTGCAGTTTTTCGGGCCGCAGCAGGACATGGAGGAATCATAGACACCCAAGCTTCTCCGGGCAGAAGCATGCCACCCGGATCACTTCGCCGTCACAACCACATCCGCCCCCACCAGGTCCGCGTACATCGGCCGGTTCGGCTGGATCGTCCCCGCCTCGGCGATCGCCACCTCCGGGTCAACCCCCCGGTGCCGGATCAGGTACGCGGCCCACATGTGCGAGGCGCGCCCCGCCACGCCGCAGTGCATCAGCGCTTTGCCCTGATGCGTCGCCAGCGCCGCGGCCACCTGATCGACCTTGGCGGGCGATGCCGGATGATCCGGGCGGCTCAGCGGAACCTGCACATAGTCCACACCCAACTCCTTCAGCACCGCGGCCTCGTCGAAGGGCACCGACTTGCGATCCTCCATCTCCTGCGGGCTGCGGAGGTTGATCACCACGGTGATCCCCTCATCCGCGATGAGTTTGCGGAGTGATTCCTCGGTGGGTTGGCCCGAGATGAAGACGGGGCCGGAGCGGGCGATGACCCCCTCGCCGCCCGCGGGGTACTCGATCTTCGTCGGTTTTTCGATGGGTGCGGAGGCCAGGCCGCCGCGGGCGGGGTGGGTTGACTTGAGTCCATTCGAAGCGCAGCCGCCCAGAGCCGCGCCCACGATCAATGCCACGGGAAGAAGAAGTGTTGCCCTCATCGAATCTTCTCCTTTTCCGCCGCCGGATGGGAAATGCCTACCGGCCGACCCGAATGAGGTTCCTTTTGATCTGCGTCTTGGCGCGGCCCCGGCGGTACCCGATACGATCCATCCGCCCATGCCGAGCCCCGACGACGCTCCATCCCCCGCCCGCGCAAACGCCTCCCAGAGCGCGGTCGATGCCACCCTCTATCTCCACCCTCAGACCCTCGCGCGTCTCGGCACGTTCGAGCTCCGCGCCAAGATGATCGTCGAGGGGGTCATGAGCGGGATGCACCGCTCTCCCTACAAGGGCTTCTCCGTCGAGTTCGCCCAGCACCGCCCCTACGTCAAGGGCGATGACATCCGCCACCTCGACTGGAAGGTCTTCGGCCGATCGGACAAGTTGTATCTCAAGCAGTACGAGCAGGAGACGAGCCTCGACCTCGTTCTGCTCGTCGATTGCTCGGGGTCGATGAACTTCGGTTCGCGCGCTTTCGAGGAGGCATCGGGAGTCGGACGCAAGTCCAGCCCCAGCGGCCAGCCCATCTGGAGCAAGTACGACCATGCGACCGCGTCCGCCGCGGCGTTCGCCTACATGGCGCTGCGTCAGAGCGATCGCGTGGGGCTGGGCATCTACGCCGACAACCTGATCGACGCGGCGGACCGCTCGAGCGCGCAGGGTCACTGGCGCCGCATCGTCAACATTCTTTCGCAGCATCCGGTGGGGCGGCCGAGCGACATCGGCCACGTCATCGACCAGACCCTCGGCAAACTGAACAACCGCTGCCTCATCGTGCTGCTCAGCGACTTCTTCGAGGACCCCGCGCGGATCCGCACGGCTCTCGCCCGCATCCGCCACCGACAGCACGACGCGATCCTCTGCCAGGTCGTCGACCGGCGCGAGCAGACCTTCGACTACACCGACACCGCGCCATTCGAGGGGCTCGAAGGCGAAGGGAAGTTGCGCATCGACCCGCGCGCGATCCGCGCGGCGTACCTCGACATCTTCAACGCACACCTCGAACAGGTCGAGAAGACCACGCGCTCCTTCGGCTTCGATTACCTCCGCGTCGGCACGCACGACTGGCTCGGCCCGGGACTCGCGGCGTTTATCGCACGACGCAACGCGGTGTTGAAGAGGAGTAAGAGTGGTTGAGGTCGGGGGTTCGGGGTTCAGGGTATAGGGTATAGGGTTCAAGAACTGATGGCACTTTCGAGTTACCGAGAACTTGTTGTCTGGCAACGATCCATCGATCTGGTCGTGGCTGTATACGATTTGACTAAACGATGGCCGGACGACGAGCGATTTGGTCTCATCGGGCAGTCGCGACGTTCCGCAACGTCAATTCCAGCGAACTTCGCCGAGGGATACGGACGAGAACACCGGGGAGATTGCTTGCGATTCCTTTCGATCGCCCGTGGTTCATTGACGGAACTGGAGACCCACATCATCGTGGCCGTGAAGATTCAGATTTGCGAGCGGGATTCGGCGGCCGATGTGTGGTCGCAATGCCAGGAGATCGGCCGACTACTGAACAAACACATCCGCAGCCTCGGCGGCCGATCGAGAATCACGTCAAACTCACTCGACGCAGATCCAGCTTCGCCCCCCGAACCCTGAACCTTGGACCCCGAACCCCGAACCCATGTCTTTCCTCCACCCCCTCATCTTCGCCGCGGGCATCGCCTCCGTCGCGATCCCGATCGCGATCCACTTGCTGCTGCGTCAAAGACGCAAGCCCATCATGTGGGGCGCCATGCGCTTCCTCATCGAGGCCTATCGGCGTCAGCGGCAGAGGATGCGCATCGAACAGTGGCTGCTTCTCGCGGCACGCTGCCTGCTGGTGGCGCTCATCGCTGCCGCGCTGGCGCGCCCGCTCCTCCAAGGGG
>JAGVLZ010000321.1 GCA_020054055.1 Phycisphaerales bacterium | reverse complement strand
GTCATGTGCCGCGCGAGCGCCCGGTGCGCCTCGCGTTTGCCGGGCTCCGCGGTATGAGCCTTCTCCAACGCCTCCACCTCCTCGCGCGGCAGGAACGTAAAGAACCGCACCCACTTCCCCGCGTCAGCATCCGATGCGTTCAGCCAGAACTGATAGAACGCATACGGACTCGTTCGCTCGGGCGAGAGCCAGATCGCGCCGGATTCGGTCTTGCCGAACTTCGAGCCGTCCGCCTTCGTCACGAGCGGTGCCGTGAGTCCGAATGCCCTAGCCTCCTCCCCCGGTCCTACCGGGGGAGGTGTCACGAGTCCGCGAGTGACGGAGGGGGCGTGCGCGCCCGCGGTCACAGACCGTCGGATCAGATCAATCCCCGGCACGATGTTCCCCCACTGATCGCTCCCCGACACCTGCGCCGTCACACCCATCGTGCGATACAGATGCAAAAAATCGTACGCCTGCAAGAGCATGTACGAAAACTCGGTGTAACTGATCCCCTGCTCGCGGTTCTCCAGGCGCTCGCGCACCGAGTCGCGCTTGATCATCTCGTTGATCGAGAAGTGCTTGCCGATGTCGCGGAGCGCCTCGATGAACCCGATCTTCCCCAGCCAATCGACGTTGTTCGTCACGACCGCCGCGCAAGGGCCGCCGAAGTCCAGCACGCGCGCAAATATCTTCGTCTGCGCCTCCACATTCGCCCGCACGCGCTCCTCCGTCATCAACTGACGCTCGGCACTCTTCCCCGATGGATCGCCGATCAGCCCCGTCCCGCCCCCCACCACCACCACCGGCGCGTGCCCCGCCAACTGCCAGTGACGCAGCAGCACGATCGGCACCAGATTCCCAATGGTCAACGAGTCGGCCGTCGGGTCAAAGCCGCAGTAGGCACGCCGAGTTCCCGACGCCAGGTGCGCGTGCAGACCCGCCTCGTCCGTGCACTGATGGAAGAGCCCGCGCCACCTCAACTCGTCGATGAAATCGTGCTTCACGCCGCCGATCCTACCGCACGGCCCGCGCAAAGAGCAGAACACCCCGGCGCGACTGTGCGATGGCGCCGGGGTGCTCTGTAGTTCTCTGAATGTTCCGAATCGTCTCAGCGCCGACGGCGAGCCGCCGCGATACCGGCGAGCCCGAGCACCAGCCCCGCCGCCGGGGCCGGGACGACGAAGATCGTGCCATCGACGTCGAAGACTGTGGAGCCGCGGAAGTTGTCCGAGGCGCGGATCGAGTAATCGCCGTGGTCGAAGTTCGACCAGTCCTCGGAGGGGTTCGTCTCGAGCGTGTAGGGACCGCCGCTCACGAAGTTCACGCCGCTGCGGGCCTCCTCTTCGGAGAGGCTGTAGGTGCTGATCGCCAGCACATAGTCGCCCGGGAGAAGCGCGAGCTCGAGATACGAGTCGTACCCATAGAGGGTGCCGTCGCCGAACCCGTTCTCGAAGTCATCGTCGTTTTCACCCATGAGTTCGCCGACCTTGCCGCGGGTCGGCGCCGCCGCGAAGATGTAGATGTACGAGTCGATGAAGGCGATCTCTCCATCGTCGTTGAGGTCGACCTGGAACCAGTCGCCGTCCTCGGTCGCCTCGACGGAGCGGACGTCGAACGTGATGTTCCTCGCCTGCTCGCCGCGCGTGCCGCCGACCGTGAACGGGATGTAGTCAACGGTGACCTGGATGTTCTCATCGTCATCACCGGCGAGCGCGGGGGAAGCCGTACCGACCGCCGCCAGAAGCGACAACGATGCCACGAATACCTTCTTCGTCTTTCTGACTCCTTCCTCGGACGCGCTGTGCGGCACGCCCGATGATCTGCTTGGAACTGCTCCCTGTGCGGAGCGCGATGCCTTCACCGAAGTTGTGCGGCCTTCGGTGTTCGGGGAGTATGCCACAATCGCGGCCAAAAACAAGCAAATTCCGAGTGATTCGCGCTCGATTTCGCGGTTTCATCGGCACCGCTGATGGCACATGAACGAACCTCAAAAAAAACGACCCGGCGCACGTCAGCGCGCCGGGACGAGGTAGAGATTTGATTCGTTGATTCAGGCGCGACGACGGGCGAGGCCGACGAGCGCCAGCGCGCCGAGCACGAATGTGCCGGGGGCCGGGGTGTCGCCCTGCGAAGTGATGTTCTCTTCGTCGAAGCCGAAGAACGTCGTGGGTCGACGCCCGCCCGAACCGACCGGGTCACTGCTGAACCCGCCGTTGTTGTTCGCAACGCGGAGCACCAGCGGAGCCTGGGCGCCCTGCTTCACGCCGGGGCCGGTCAGGTCGTTGACGCTGATCGAGGGGAAGAGTGCATCGGCGATCGACTGGTTATCGCCGAACGCCGCGGTGTTGACCTCGGCATCGGTGATCATCAGGCTGTCGTTCGACTGATCGGCGACGGGCTCCATCACGGAGGCGTGCTGCGTCAGGCGCAGTTCCGCGTCGTCCTTGATGAAAATGCCCAGCGCCTCCCGCAGGTGGTCGACCGCGGCGGGCTCCTGCTGATCGGAGAACGTCATGACCGGGGTCGTGTCCTGCACCGTTTCCTGGGCGTCGCCGTTGACGATCTTGGCGAGCGCTTCGCGCATCCGGGTCGTCTCGACGATGTCCTCGGCGGTGTCAGTCGAGCCGGCGGCGCGGGAAACCGCGACGGCGAACTGCGGGCCGACGTCGGCGGTGATCGAATGCTCCGAGTTCACAATCGCTTCACGCGAGAAAACGCGGGGCAGACTGACGCCCATTTTGGAAAGTCCGGCAACAGCCAGCGCGGGAAGAACCACAACGCCAGCGATAACAACGGCACGGGCCTTGAACATACTGAAGACTCCTCCGCCTGCGGACCGGGTGTGCAGCCGTCCCGAGGCAGGTCGAGAATACCACAGATCGGAGCCGATGCAAATGGTTTTTCTAGGAACTCTCCTCAATCCCGCAAAATTGTGCCAGTTACAAAAAAAACACCGACCGGACAACTTGGTCCGGTCGGTGGTCACAAATACCCTATTGAACAGGGTTTACGAAAAAATCAGTTGATCTGGATGACTCCAGAATCCGCCGCGGGGAAGCCTCTTCGGAATCCTCAAGCAAGCGGTCCCGCTGAATGCGAACAATAGGCAAAAACCGCGCTCGAACCATCATCCAAAAGGATGATTAGATGATTCGACGCCGCCGACCGGCTCCCAAGGCACTCAGGACTGCCAACCCCAGGCCAGCCGCCGGCGCGGGAACCGCCTCCTCGATCACGATCCGGGATGCCGCGTCGATCGTGACAAAACTCTGGGAACGCGCGTCGCCGCTCTCGAAAAGTGTAAGGGGAGACTCGATTAGGAAAACCACCGGGGCGCCGTGTCGGTGGCCGTCGCCCTGGTCGATGTCGTCGTCGTCCCCCTCGATCGGCAGGGGCTGCGGGTCGGCGCTCGGCCGAATGAAGGAGATAAGCCCGTCCCCCGGCAGGCGATACTCGACCTCGCCCACCATCGCGACGAGTTCGTAGCCCATCATCAGGTTCCACATCGCCCCGTCTTGCGCATCCTGATCGGTCCGGCCGCCGCCTTGACGCAGCAGCACGGCGAAATCGATGCGCCCCTCGCCCACGCCGACATGGAACGTCGGCGTGTCCTCGTAGTGGTACTCAAACGTCGTCGGCGGCGCGGCCCCGGGAGAGATCGTGATATCGCCGTTGCCGTGCGTGGATTGGTAGGGAATCTCCATGCTGCCGATCGGCGTGCCCGACAAGCGCCCCGAGATCTCCAGCACATGCGGGAAAGTGAATGTCTCGGCCGACGCCGCCGCAGCGCACGCGCCGACAACCAGACCCATGATGGCGACGTGACGCATTTCTACTCTCCGTTCGTGTTCTCGGACATTCCCCGCAAGAATCCTGTACCGATGAACCCTACCCCAAAACCGAACCGGGTCAACGATTCCCAGGCGGAATCTCAGCCAACTTTCGGCCATGCGATGGCTAGGTAAACGGGGAAGACCCTGGAACCCCGACCGCAAGGGAGTGGGGCTGCGGTCAAGCGCCGCGGGAAACGCGCTGCGCCAACTGATCCAACAGCACGTCCGGAGTCTGCTCACCCGTGTCCATGTGCTTCAGCGTGCATTTCTCGGGTGATTCAATAATCGCCGCGAATCGCGCGTGGCATGCGCCGGCATCCGCCAGCAGTTTGCCCACGTTCTTTGTCGCCTTGTAGGACCGCCGCGCGTGCAGCGGCGGAACGGAATACCTCTCCGCGCTCCAGGGCTTGGCTTCGCCCTGTTTGTACTTCTCCGATTCCTCGCCGCGGCGCAGGCGGGCGACCGTCGGCACGATGAGTTCCTCGCAGCCGGGATTGGGCGATGCGATGACAAAGACATCGGGGCGATAAGGCATCGGCCGCGCGAGGGCTTCGAGCATGTCGCGCCCCTCCGGGATCAGTTTGCGATCTTCCAGCAGATTCCCCAGCACCGCATCCCCCATCCCGAAGCCGCACGCGGGCGTCGGTGGCCCGCCGAAGAGTTCGATGAGATTGTCATACCGCCCACCGCCGGCAACGGCACGTTCGCCCTCGGCGATGACCTCGAAGACGGTGCCGGTGTAGTAGGCGAGGCCGCGGACGATGGAGAGGTTCAGTTGTTTCCAATCACCGAGGTCAAATGCTGCAAAAGCATTATTGAGGCGGACCAATCGTTGGTCGCCCAGCTTGAGTACAGTTTGAATTTCACTCTCAGATGCTCCTCCACTCTTGTTCGATGGAGGTCGCTGAAATGAAAAGTAGTCAGCTCGATCCGAGTCAAAGCCCCTTGAGATAGCGTATGCGCGAACTTCATCCGGGGTCATCTTGGTACCGCGATCCAAGATATCTCGGGCAGACTCTAGTTGATCCGTTCGAATGCCTATGACGTCCAAGAGATACGCATCAAGGATCACTCGATCTGAAAAGTACGCACGGGCGTTTTCACTTGTTAGCCCAACCGCACCCATCAGATCAACTACGCAGCTCACAACCTCGGCATCCGCAGTTATGAGATCTTCCCCCCCAATCACATCGCAGTTCCACTGCCAAAACTCCCTCAATCTCCCCCGCTGCGGCCGCTCCGCTCGGAAGAAGTTGCTCACGCAGAACCACTTGGTGGGCTGCGGCAGTTGCTTGGCCCGGGCCGCATACATTCGGGCGAGGGTGGGGGTGAACTCGGGGCGGAGGCCGAAGGGGGGGTTGCGGGGGTCGAAGGTGCCCGGCGCTGGCGCTTGGGGTTCCGCTAAGCCCTTGCCAGAAAACACGCCGAACATCTCGTTCAGGATCCCCTCGCCGCTTTTTACCTTGTACAACTCCGCGCTCTCGAAGGTCGGGCCGTCGATCTCGTCAAAGCCGTGGCGGAGGGCGGTGCGGCGCCAGGCGTCGGTGATGTAGCGCCGCACCAGCATCTCGCGCGGGTAGAAGTCGCGCGTGCCCGTCGGGGGGGCGATCTTGACTGGTTTCTTCGGGGACGGATCGGGCATGTGCCTAGGGTATCACGCGCGACACCACGGGACTCGCGGACTCGTCCCGAGCGTGCAAGTCAGTCAAACGTCTTCACTCTCGACGCTCGGGACGAGTCTTCGAGTCCCGTGGTAGCCTTCCGCGAATGGAGGAACGCTGGTTCCACATCATGTGGAGCACCTACGGCGCCTGGCTCCACGGCGACCCGCGCGGGTTCCGGGATCGGTTCCATCGCATCCATTCATCGGGTGATTACAAGAACCCGCCACCCGCCGGCGAGCACGCGGGATTACATCGGTACATGTCCGGAATCATGCACAAGGACCGGGTCGTTTTGGACGCTTCATGCCGGGCGTTCGCTCTTGACGCGATCCTCGATAAAGTTTCGCGCCTCGGGTTGCTGGTGATCTGTGCTTCGGTGAGCGCGACCCACGTTCACCTGCTCGCACGGCTCGCGCACGACACCATCCCCGACGTGGTCGGCAAACTCAAGCGGCACTCATCGCACGCGCTCCGTAACGTCATCCCGGGTCAGATCTGGGGCGCGCGGCGCGAGGCCAAGCCCATCCGTGATCGAGCGCACCAGTTGAATGCGTTCAACTACATCCTTGACCATGCAGGCAAGGAGGGGGCGGCGGTTTGGCGTGTGGGGAGGACCACGGGACTCGAAGACTCGTCCCGAGCATCAGGACTCGAAGACTCGTCCCGTGCGTAGGTAGCCTGTGTGCTAGGATCGCGTTCCCATGCCCAAGGTGACGATCAACGGACAGGAACTCGACTATTCGCCGGGACAGACGATCCTGCAGGTCGCCAACGCGGTTCCGGGGCAAGGCGCCGCCGTGCCGCAGTATTGCTACCACGACGGCCTGTCGATCGTGGCCTCGTGCCGCATCTGCCTCGCGGAGGTGTGGGCCCCGAACCCGCGGAAGAACAACGAACTCGAGTACCTCGGCAAACTCCTCCCGACCTGCCAGACCACCTGCACCGACGGCATGGTCGTCTACACCGATTCCCCCAAGTCCATCGCCAACCAGAAGTCGGTGATGGAGTACCTGCTCATCAACCACCCCCTCGATTGCCCCGTGTGCGACCAGGCGGGTGAGTGCTCGCTCCAGGATTACTCCTACGAATACGGCCGGGGCGTCTCGCGCTTCGAGGAAACGAAAGTCAAGCAGCCCAAGAAGGACCTCGGGCCGCACGTCTACCTGTACGCCGACCGCTGCATCATGTGTACCCGCTGCGTCCGCTTCACCCGAGAAGTCACCGGCACGGCCGAACTGATGGTCGAGGGGCGCGGGAACACGGGACAGATCGACGTCTTCCCCGGCGTCGCCCTCGACAACGAACTCTCCGCGAACGTCATCGACCTCTGCCCCGTGGGCGCTCTCCTCGACAAGGACTTCCTCTTCACCCAGCGCGTCTGGTTTCTCAAGGAAACCCCCAGCATCGACGGCACGACCGCCGGGGGCGACAACATCTCGATCCATCACAACGAGGGGATCATCTACCGCCTCAAGCCCCGCACGAACATGGAAGTGAACAAGTGGTGGATCTCCGACGAGGTCCGCTACGGCTACAAGTTCGTCCACGATGAAAAACGACTGCGCTCGCCCGTGGTGGTGCGCTTCGGCAAGCGAACCGAGTGCGACTTCGGCCGCGCGTACAACGAGATCGCCAAGGCGCTCCGCTCTTCCTCTACCCCCTCTAGTGGCACGGGTTTGCAACCCGTGTCTAGCCGTCTTCTCCTCATGGCCTCACCCATGCTCTCCTGCGAGGATGCGTTCCTCCTCGCCCGCGCCGCGATGGCCTTCGACAAGAACCCGATTTTCGCCGTCGGCCCCATCCCCATCCACGGCAAGGACAAGACCTTCCCCGGCGGCTACACCATTCACGCGGAAAAGGCTCCGAACGCCCGCGGCGTCCGACGAGTCCTCGAAGCGCTCGCCCGCGAGCATCACGTCAGCGATGGCAAGGTCCGCTCCTTCGAGGAAATTGAGGGCTGGCTGAATAGCCCCGACGCGAAGCAGATCGGCGCGGCCATCCTCACCGGCAACTACCCGAGCGAATGGGTGACCGAAGACTTTGTTCGCGCCCTGGGCCTTGGAACCCCGAACGCAAGTGAGCGGGGTTTCGGCTCGGCGCGACCGTTCACCATCCTCATCGACACCCTCCCCAACCGCCTGACCGAACTCGCCGACGTGGTGTTGCCGAGCGCCTCATGGACCGAGAAGGCGGGCACGTTCGAGAACGCGAAGGGGATGCTCCAGGCCTTCGAGCAGGCGATCGCGGTGATCGATGGCGCCAAGAGCGAAGGCCAGATCGCCCTCGACCTCTTCGCGGAAGCCACAACGGGCTCGCAGTCCGACGCCCAAGTCCACAACGCGGCCGAGACACGCCGCATGATGGCCGACCGCTCGCAGGGCGGCGCATCGTCGCTCGGCGTGTTCCTCACCGATGTCCGCACGCCTGCGGTCAGCGTGAAGCAGGAAGCGGATATGGAAGTGGTGGAGCTATAGCGCTTCGTCGGGAACCCATTTCGCGAGCTGTATCAGCCGCTCTGCACACTCGATGATCGCAGTTTTTTTGCTTCGATTCTTGCATTCGTAGTCAATTCTGTTGAGTTGAGGGATCAATGCGTGAGCGGGATTGTCCGACAGTGGATTCCCGACCACATCAAGATGAACGGACTTGCCCGGCTCGTGCCCGACTCTCACGGAACGGATGAGACCAACTTCAAGACAAAGAAGGCAATAGCGCACACTTTGGTTCATTCGAGTCCGTGAAGCGAGAACCGTGGTGAGCGATGCAATATCAACCGACAGCCCAGTGTCGTCTCGTTTGCTTGGCATGAAGTAATACCAATCACACTTGAATCTCGCGCGTGACCCATGCGGCGTTGCAGAGCGACTTGAATCGTTCGGTGTCGAGGGTGTTCCAGGCGTCGAGTGCGGCCT
>JAGVLZ010000113.1 GCA_020054055.1 Phycisphaerales bacterium | reverse complement strand
GTCACGAGCGCGAAGCGGACGGTGCATATCGAAGAGACATCGCTGGTCGTCAACGTGACAACGAATGCGCTGAGCGTTGCGATGCTGGATTGCCAGGGCGATGCGCCGGCGTGCGAGGTGTGCGGAACGATCACGGTGAGGAACGGCGCGTGCTACAAGTGCCTGAACTGCGGGCACAGCATGGGATGCAGTTGAAACGAGCCCCGCGCGCAAGCAAGGGGAAAACCAAGTCAAGCCGCCCGTCGTGCTCCGAACCACGGGCGGCATCAAGGAGGCGTTGAAAGAAAAGGTCGAGGCTAACGCCGGCGCGCGGATGGAATGGCGCGTCGTACCCGTGGGCGAAGGATGCGTTCCGCGGGTTGCAAGCAGTCGAAGGAAACCGGAAAGGCCCACGGCCAAGGACCGGGATCGTCGGCACAAACACCCTCGGCCCCACACGCCTTCTTGATTTCTCCTTCGCCCGCCGACGCCTTTCCCCCGGGGCGCGGCGGGCTCTTAGACCCACCAGCGGGGGGCGGGCCCCTGAACAAGGATGAGCCCAGCCCCCCTGTTTCCTGGCCCCGAGCGCTTCCCACCAGCGCTCGGGGTCTTTTTCATTCGGCTTGGGAACCCGAGGGCAAGGGAAACAAAGCCGCGCGAGGCGGAAGTGCGGGGAAGCGCGTTCGACCGGCTCAGTGGGAGCCGTTCAGACCATGCCGCTCGACCAGTTGCGCGATCATGGGGAGCGATATGACTCGCTCGATCACCGCGTCGTTATCGGTCTGGAGTACGTTGAGATAGGGAGAGAAGAATCGCTTGCCGCGAACCTCGATGCTCGGGAGCGTGACGGAATCCGGGTGGCCGACATCAATTCGTTCTCCGTTCGCAAGGACGAGCGTGAACGGTTGGAACTCGGGGTTCGAGAGGCGTTCGTGGATGACGGGGCCGAGCATGGGAGCATTGTAGGCCAGCGGACGGCATCTCCGAAGCAGTTGACTCCGGCGTCGCCAGCGAAGAGACGCCTTCCAAGGATTGGAATCTCCCGGAAGAGGACGAGGCGTGGCGGGGACTCAGATTCGCTACTCGCGCGCCGACGTGGTGGTGATCCCGTTCCCTTTCTCGGACCTGAGTCAGGCCAAGCGCCGGGCGCCCTCGATTGTCCATTCTGTGCGTGTGCGGTACGCTGATCCGCGATGCCCAGCGGAGCCCCCAGCCAAGCAGCAACGACACTTGAAGTGCCCCGAGTTGAGTGTCCGCCGATCATCATCGACAAGGTGCGCCAGTTCATCGAGCAAGAGGAAACCTACGATTCCGGCGATTACAGCGAAGCGCAGGTCCGCATCGACTTCATTAACCCCTTGCTCGAAGCGCTCGGCTGGGACGTAACCAACAAGGAGGGCCGAGCCGAGGCCTACCGTGAAGTTGTCTATGAGGATGCCCTCAAACTCGCGGGCGGCACTTCTTCCAAGGCGCCGGATTACGGGTTCTACATCGGGGGGCGCGCCGCCGGTGGCGGACGCAAGTTCTTCCTCGAAGCAAAGAGGCCGTCCGTCCCGATTCGCGTCGATCACAAACCGGCCTTTCAACTCCGCCGCTACGCGTACTCCGCTGAACTCCCCCTGTCAATCCTGACGAACTTCAAGGAGTTCATCGTCTACGACACGCGGTTCAAGCCAAGCCCGCAAGACAGCGCGACGGCCGGCGCCATCCTCACGTTCCGGTTCACCGAATACCCGCAACGTTGGCACGAGATCGCGTCGATCTTTTCGCGCGATGCCATTCTTCGCGGCGCATTCGACAGGTTCGCTCAGTCCAAGCGCAAGAGGGGGATGGTGCCCCTGGGCGAATCGTTCCTGCAAGACATCGAGAGTTGGCGCGAGGTCCTGGCGAAAGACATCGCCGCGAACAACGACCTCAGCGTTGATGAACTGAACTTCGCGGTCCAGCGGACCATTGACCGCATCCTGTTCCTTCGCATCTGCGAGGATCGCGGCATCGAGCCGACCCACAACCTGCTCGGCGTCACCAACGGCGAGAATATCTACCCTCGTCTCGGCGACATCTTTCGCGCTGCCGATGACCGCTACAACTCCGGCATCTTCCATTTCCCGACTCGCCTTGGACGCAAGCCGGACCCCGAGCGTGCCGAGCCGCCAGATGACCTCACGCTCGACTTAGCGATCGACGATGCGCCGCTGAGGAAGATCATCCGCGGCCTCTACGACAACGCCAACCTGTACGCTTCCTACGAGTTCTCCGTCATCCCGCCCGAAATCCTCGGCCAGGTCTACGAGCAGTTCCTCGGCAAGGTCATCACGCTCAAGAGCGGGCACCGCGTCAAGATCGAAGAAAAGCCCGAGGTTCGCAAGGCCGGGGGCGTCTATTACACACCCGAATACATCGTCAGGTACATCGTCAAGAACACCGTCGGCAAACTGCTGGAGGGCAAAACGCCCGCCGATGCGGCGAAGATCACGATCGTCGATCCCGCCAGCGGCTCCGGCTCGTTCCTCATCGGGGCCTACCAGTTCCTGCTCGATTGGCACCTGCGCTGGTATCTCGGCAACGATCCTGACAAGCATTGCGAGGGAAAGAAGCCGGCGCTGATGCGCATCGAAGCGCCATCACTTGATGGAGAGGAATCGGAGAGAACGACCAAGCACGTCGGCCGAAAGACCGGCAAGCACGACTACCGGCTGACGACCTCCAAGCGCAAGGAGGTCCTGCTCAACTCCATCTTCGGCGTCGACATCGACCCGCAGGCAGTCGAAGTGACCAAACTATCATTGCTGCTGAAAGTCCTCGAAGGGGAATCAAAGGAATCAATCGCCGCGCAGTTGAAGTTTTTCCACCAGCGCGCCCTGCCCGACCTCGGCCGGAACATCAAGTGCGGCAACTCCCTCATCGACACGGATTTCGATGACAGCGAACTCTCCGAAGAACAGCGGCGGAAGATCAACAAGTTCAACTGGAAGAAGGCTTTTCCGGCGATTGTCAAGGCGCGCGGGTTTGACGCGGTGATAGGCAATCCGCCGTATCTCTTCATTACCGAGGTACCCAGGGATCAGCGCTCCTACTACGAGACGACATACCAAGGCATTGACTACCGATTCGACCTCTACGGCGCGTTCATCGAACGCTCTTTGGGGTTGATGCGCAAGCAAGGTGTTTTCGGATTTATCATTCCACACACCTTGCTGAGCAACGATTCATTCAAGGCGCTCCGAATAGTTCTTTCGGCGAAGGTTCGAGTCTACCATGTGGTCGACCTCGGCCCCGGCGTGTTTCAAGGCGCCAAGAACGAAACGATGCTTCTGTTCTTTTCGAAAGGGGCCTCGGATTCGAGAGCGGTTGTTGACGTCGCGCGGTCTACGCCAAAGGTGTTTCCTACCTTTCTGCAACGTTTTTCGCCAAAGCAGCAAGACTGGATCGGCTCGGACGGCTCACCGTGGCTGGTTCATGTCTCGGATGACCTGCAGGCGTTGCTGAAGCGCATGGATTCCGCAAAGATACGTCTTGGGGATCTCTGCACGATCAATCAGGGCTGCCGCACCGGCGACAACGACAAGTATGTGGCTGCATCCCCGAAGAACTCAAAGTGGAAGCCTGCGGCTGGTGGGAGAGATATCGGCCGGTACACACCGATCGACATCCGGTGCTATGTCTATTACGATCCAAAGGTTCTGGACGCACCCCGACGCCCAGGGATCTTTTTCGGCAATGAGAAGTTGGTTGTTCAAGAGGTACGCAACATCGCCCTCTCACGCCGTCTTGTCGCGACCCTCGACCGAGAGCAGATTGTGGGGCTGCAATCCACGAATGTGATCAACCGCAGATCGGATTGCACACAAGACCTGCGCTACCTGCTGGGCGTCCTGAACAGCAATCCAGCGAACGTGTACTTTCGCTTTCGCTTTCCTGGCAACAATCACATCCCGTCCAATCAGCTTGCGCGTATTCCGATTCCCGAAGGAACAAAAGTAACCCACGATCGCATGGTGAAACTGGTCGACCGCATCCTCGAACTGCACAAGAAACTCGCGACGGCAAAGACCCCTCACGACAAAGAGCGCATCCCCCGCGAGATCGAGGCCACTGATCAGCAGATTGACTCGCTCGTCTACGAACTCTACGGCCTGACTCAGGACGAAATCAGAATCGTCGAGCAAGCAACGGCCCGCACGCCGACCGAGACTGAATCCGGGGACGATCAGGAAGCACTCTTCTCCGCCGTGTGATCGGTTGCGCCCCTTCACTCAACTCACACTCACCGCCCGCGACCACTTCGGCACCTCGATCTTGGGGTGCCGCTTCTGCAGGGCCGCCGCGAGGAGGCCCATGAACATCGGCTGCGGGCGCAGCGGGCGACCCGTGAGTTCCGGGTGGAACTGGCCCGCGATGAAGAACGGGTGGCCGACGCCTTCCCGCCCCACATCCGGCGTCGGCAGTTCGAGGATCTGCATGATCGGGTGCTCGGGGTGACGGCCGGAGAAGATCATCCCCCCCGCTTCGAGGCGCTCGATATAGAGCGGGTCCACCTCGTAGCGGTGGCGGAAGCGCTGACGGGCGAGTTCCTTGCCGAAGAGTTGGTGGGCGAGGGTCTCGGGCTGGATGAGGACCTGCTGCCCGCCCAGGCGCATCGTGCCGCCGAGTTTCTCGATCTTCTTCTGCTCGGGCAGTTCGCTGATGACGGGCTGCGGGCAATCGGGATCGAACTCGGTGGAGTTGGCGTCCTTCAATCCCAAAACGTTCCGGGCGAACTCGATCACCGCGACCTGGAACCCGAGGCAGATGCCGAGGTACGGCACCTGGTTCACGCGGCAGTGCTTCACGCAGGCGATCTTTCCCTCCACGCCGCGGCCGCCGAAGCCGCCGGGGACGATGACCGCATCGCAGTCCTTGAGTTTGCCCGCGACGTTGTCGTCGGTGACCTCGGTGGACTCGATCCAGACGAGTTCCGTGTCGCATTCGAGATGTGTGCTCGCGTGCTCGACGCACTTGTCGATCGAGGCGTAGGCATCGCGGACGGAGGCGTACTTTCCCGTCAGGCCGACGCGGATGCTCCTCGTTTTCGGCGCTTCGAGTTTGCGGACGTATGACATCCAGCGCTCGCGCGAGCGGTCCTCGTGGGCGAGGTCGACGCGGTCGTGCAGGCCGATGACGCTGAGGATTTCGCGGTCGAGCCCCGACTCGCGCATCGCCTCCGGGATGAAGTAGACGCTCTTGCGGTCGTGCATGCTGAAGCATCGCTTCAAGGGCACGTTCGTGAACATCGCGATTTTTTCGAGCACCGAAGGGGTGCAGGGGTTGGTCGAGCGACAGCCGATGATGTGGGGCTGAATGCCCGCTTCCATGAGGCGCTTGACGCCGAGTTGGGCCGCTTTGCTCTTCTGTTCGCCCAGCGCGGGAGGTTCGACGATGTAGGTGAGCGCGACGAAGCACACGGCGTCCGGCCCCTCCTCGAAGGCCAGTTCGCGGAGCGCCTCGACATAGAAGGAGTTCTCGTAGTCGCCGACGGTGCCGCCGACTTCGATGAAGACCACGTCGGCGGGCTTGGTGCCGTCGCCGAACATCGCCAGGTCGCGGATGCGGCGCTTCACCTCGCCCGTGACATGGGGGATCATCTGGACGTCGCGGCCGAGGTACTCGCCGTGGCGCTCGCGTTCGAGGATCTCGCTGTAGATCTGCCCGGCGGTGACGAAGTTCCGGCGGGAAAGGTTCTGGTCGAGCGCGCGTTCGTAGGTACCCAGGTCCATGTCGCACTCGGTGCCGTCGTCGAGGACGAAGACCTCGCCGTGGCGATAGGGGTTCAGCGTCCCCGCGTCGATGTTGAGGTACCCCTCCATCTTCAGCGGCGTGACGACCAGCCCCTTGTCCTTCAGCAACTTGGCAAGGCTCGACGCGAAGATCCCCTTGCCAAGCCCCGACATCACCGTGCCGAGCACGACGACGTACTTGTGCCGACCGCGCCGGTAGCCGTCCGGCACCGACGAGAATGACTCGGTGGAGAGTGAGGTATGCCCCTGGCGCGCCAGCAGGTCCGCCCCGGTGGCCTTTTCGACCTCGGTCCAGTCGATGCCTTTGCGGAACTCAGAAGGGTCCGATGCTCGTGGGTCGGATGATCGGTGCATAGCGTATCGTATCACGCAGCGCCACCCCGCCTCAAGGGGCCGATTTCGCATGGAATTTCGGCTCAAGCGCCCCTTGGTGTCGTGCGGAACGCAAGCCCCGTCAAGGAAACTCCACGATGCCCCTCCTGACCAAGTCCATCCCGTTTGTTCTGATTCCCGCAGCACTGGCGATGGCGGAGGGGGCTGGCTGGGAGAGGGCCGCAAACGAGTGGGATTCAGCCGAGTTCGGATGTCTGCACTGCAAGTTGGCGGCGCTTCGGCTGATGGAGGAAGAGGGAGCCGATTCGGTGCGCTTCGAAGCGGGAACCGGGCGCGACCTGCGCAACTTCGCCCCCGACCGCCCCGCCGACCTGAAGCACATGCGCCTCGAACTCGACGTCCCGGACATGAACAAGCCGGACCTCAGCGCGAAGCAGACACTCACCCTGACCCCCCTCGCCACCGCGCTCGACGTGCTGACCCTCAACGCGGAGCAGATGGAGATCGCCTCCGTCGAGATCCCCGACGATTCGCCACTGCACGCGGGGACGAAAGTCTCTCACGCTTACGACGGCAAGAAACTCGCGATCCGCTTTGATCCCCCGCTGCCGCCGGGCACGGAGGCGAGTGTCGTCGTGAAGTATTCGCTGCACGATCCGGTGGACGGGATGTCGTGGACCCCCGAGTCAGCCGAGTGGGAGGGACGCCCGCCGCAGATCCACACGCAGGGCCAGCCCGAAACGAACCGCTTCTGGTTCCCGACTCACGACTTCCCCAACGAGCGCATGACGACCGAGATCTTCGCGACCGTCCCCGATGGCTTCATCATGACCGCCAACGGCCGCGAGGCGTCGCCGCCCCGCAAAGCGAACGGCAAAACAACCTTCCACTGGCTCCAGGACAAGCCTCACGTCTCGTACCTCGTCTCGATGGTGATCGGGAAGTTCGATGTGAAAGACGTCGCCCCCGCCGGCAGCAAGGTGCCGATGCCAGTCTACGTCCCCCCCGGAAAGGGCGGCGATATCGAGCGCACTTACAGGCGCACCCCTGACATGGTGGAAGTCTTCGAGCAGCGATTCACCGAGCCTTACCCCTGGGACCGGTACGGCCAGGTCGCCGTGTGGAACTTCGGCGCGGGGGGCATGGAGAACACCTCGCTCACCTCCCTCTACGACACCGCGTACCTCGATGAAAAAGCACTTGAAGACGAGGACCTGGACGGCCTGATCTCGCACGAACTCGGGCACCAGTGGTTCGGCGACCTCATCACCTGCAACACCTGGGCCCACATCTGGCTGAATGAGGGCTGGGCCACCTATTGCTCCGCCCTTTGGTTCGAGGCGCGCGACGGCGGCCAGAACGGCTACATCAACTCGATGTGGCGGACAATGCGCGGCATCGCGAAGTCGGATTCTCTCGCGGCGGATGCGAAGGGCGACGCCGCGACGCGTCCCGGCATGGTCTCCCCTATCTACAAGCACCCGTGGGAGGTCTTCCGCCGCGCATCGAACCCCTACCCGAAGGGGTGCAGCATGTTGCACATGCTCCGGGCCGACCTGGGCGATGAACTCTTCTTCAAGTGCGTCGCGGAGTACGTCGACCGCTTCAAGTACAAGACCGCCGAGACCAGCGACTTCCGCAGAACCTTCGAGGACGTCACGGGGAAGAGCCTCGAACGCTTCTTCACCCAATGGGCCGAGCGCCCCGGGACGCCGAAAGTCGGCGTGAAAGCCTCGTGGAACGAGAAAGACAAGGAACTCCGATTCGTCATCGAGCAGAAGCAACTGATCGACGACGAGCACCCCGCGTTCGTCTTCGATCTTCCCGTCGAGGCGTACACGATTGACGAAGAAGGTGCGAAGCCCGTGACGGCGAAGTTCACGGTCGATGCCAAGCGCCACGAGCGCGCGATCCCGCTCGACAAAGAACCGATCATGGTCCTGATTGACCCGGACCTGCATGTGCTGATGGACATCGAGGTCGAAGCGCCGAACGAATGGCTGCTCCAGCAGATGTCGGCGCAGCGCTCCATCGCCTCGCGTCTCGATGCGCTGAACTTCGTCCGCGGCAAGAGCACCCCAGCCGCCCTCGAAGCGCTCGCGAAGGTGATGCGCGACACGAAGGAGTGGCACAGCGTGCGCTCCGAGGCCGCGGAATCGCTGGGCAAGATGAGCGGCACGGCCGAACTGCTCGCCTACCTGAAGGACGGC
>JAGVLZ010000399.1 GCA_020054055.1 Phycisphaerales bacterium | reverse complement strand
GCTGGTGCAGGTGGCGCAGCGGCAGGCGATCAGCGGCACGCCGCCGGAGGTGCCGGTGCCGAGGAAGATGAAGCGGGAGGGGAGCATGAGAGTGGAAAGTAGACAGTGGACAGTGGAAATGAAAGGCGGGCCATCCGGTGTTCTTGATTTCCATTGTCCACTTTCCCCTTTCCACGGTCGCACCCCTGTGCCCCGGATGTTTCTCGTTCTGCGCGGACGCGGCTTGCTGAATGGTGGGCGGCATGGAATGATTCGTCCATGTCGCCATCCGCGGTGCAATCTCCGGAGCCGCTGCGCATGTTTCGAGGGCTTGAATCGGGCCTCGCCGGGCCGCTCGATCGCATCCGAGATGGGTTCGATCGTTACGGCACGATGCTGCGAGCGGGACGCATCCTGCCGAACTCGGTCGACGCGGTGCGGGTGGAACTGACGTATCACTCCAACGCGATCGAAGGAAGCACGCTCACCCTGCGGGAAACCCAGTTGGTGATCGAGGGGCGCACGCCCGCAGGCGGGAAATCGCTGCGCGAGGTCTACGAAGCGAGGAACCACGATCGCGCGCTGCGGCTGGTCGAGGGGTGGGCCGCGCAGGCCACGAAGGATGAGGCGCTCGCGGAGAGGCACCTGCTCGACGTTCACGCGATGGTGATGGCGGAAGTCGATGACCAGCACGCGGGGCGGTTCAGGACTGATCGCGTGCTCATCAAGGGGACGCGGTTCATCCCGCCGGGAAGCCAGAAGTTCGGAGAGTTGATCCCCGCGCTGCTCGAACTGGCGAACGACCGGACGCTTCACCCTGTGGTGCGGGCCGCGGAGGCGCACTACAACCTGGTCGCGGTCCATCCCTTTGCCGACGGCAACGGCCGCACGGCGCGTCTGCTGATGAACTACCTGCTGCTCCGCGAGGGATACCCGCTGACGGTGGTCGAGATCGAGCGGCGCGGCGAGTATCTGGCCGCACTCGAAGAGGCCAACGCCGGGCGGTGCGCGGCATTCGCGGGGTTTGTTGCGGGGTGCGCGGAGAGGTCGATCGGGCGTTTGATCGGCGATGGAGCCTGACGCCGCCTTCACTCCACCGGCGTCCACCCGATGAATCGCCTGATCTCTCCCCCTTCCGGCTCGCTGGTTTCCCATGCGGCGCGGATCATGGCGTAGAGCATGGCCGAGCCGTCGAGGAGGCGCTCTTCGATGAGTTTCTTCCCGGGTTCCTGGTCGAGCGTGCCGTCCTTCTCCATGCGGTAGAGGTCCTCGACGTGGGTGAAGGAGCGCTTGAGGTGGGCGACGATGTCGTTCCACGGGTCGTCGGCCTTGACGCAGAGATCGAATCTCGCCATCGGGCGCAGCGATACATAGTCGATGTGGTGGAGTTCGACGACGACGCCGTCGATGTAGGCGTGGAAGCGGTTGCTGGTGGTGTAGTTGTTGGGGTTGGCCGCGAGTGATGACCAGCCGTTGAAGTGCTGGGTCGTGTGCAGCGGCTGCGCGGCGTCGGCGACGAAGTGGCTCAGCACACCGATGTGGTAGAGGACGTTCGATCGCGCCTGCTCGACCTGCGCGGCCCGTCCCTCGATCCCCGCGGCCTCCATCGTGCGCAGCGTGCGGAAACTCGACTGGAGTTTGGCGTAGTTCTCGATGATCGAGTGGGCGACGTAGCCCGGGAACTCCTTGTCGCGGATCGGGTCGAGCGCGGCGTTGTAGTGTGAGAAGCGCTCGGGGTGCTCGAACTTCGCCACGGCCATGACGCGGATGTACTCGCTCCGCAGGTTGGGCGTGGTGTCGATGGTGAGGCCGAAGGGGGCGAGGTCCTCGATGTCGAGGTAGTGGTCGGGATTGTTGATGTGGGTGAGGGCGGGGGTTCGCTGGCCGCGCCAGCGGTCGGGTTCGACGGCCTGGTACATCGCACGGTGGATCGCGGCGGGCTCGCCGAGCCAGGCGGGCATGAGCGGATCGAGTCGCACGCCGTCCATCGCGATGTGGGTGACGAGTCGGTGGCCGTGGCCGTCCCAGGCGCGGGCGGGGGGACTCACGGTCGCCGCGGCGAGGACGATCGCCGCGGCGATTGTCCAACTGCCAAGAATCTTAGCCCGCTGCACGAAGTTCGTCCCCCTGTTTTCCCGACTTCGCGATGCTCTGCTCGACCGTAATCACGCGCTCGGGACGTTTGCGCTCCATTTCACGGAGCGCTTCGGCGAGTCGTTGGATATCGTGGCCGTACTCGGCCGAGATCGCGAATCGGTAGGCGCGAATCTCGTCGATCAGTTCATCGCCTGTCGGCTCGGGCGGTCGGAGTTCTTCGTGGATCATCGGCGGGGCTCCTGCCATAACTGAATCGGCGGGACAATAATAGGCGATGCCAGGCCTGCGCGGGCGCACACCACCGCCAGATGCCGAACCTTGTTCGCGTTGGCCAGGTGCCGCACGTTCCACGTCAAGATGAACTCCACTCGGTGGATGGCCGCGCAAGCGACATGCAATGCGTCGCCGGTGCTCGGACCGGGCATGACGCGCTCCGCCACGAGAAGGTCCGCGAATCGTGTGACTTCCGGCGCGATCGCAAGGCGAGGGATTGGCTCGATCATCGCCAGCGCCTGCACGCGAGTGCGATGCCCCGGATTCCCAAGTTCTCGAACCACTTCCTCGGAAGTCACAACTTCATGCTTGCTCATCTCGCGCTGCCACCACTTCAGACTCTCCTCTTGTCTGAATTGATTGCCGAGATCAGATCGCTCGGTCACGCACGCGCTGACGAAACTGGTTTCGAGGTAGACTCGTGCCAACAGTTGACCCCCTTTACCCCACCCGCTCCGCTTTCAACTCGCGGCTCATCAGTTTCTGGATCGCTTCGAGCGGATCGACGCCCAGGTAGAGCACCGAATGCACGGCGTCGGCGATGGGCATCTCGACTCGATACTTCTTCGCGAGTTCCATGACGGCGGTGACGGTGGTGACGCCTTCGACGACCGAGGCCGTGCGTGCGAGGAAGTGTTCGAGTTTTTCGCCTTTGCCGAGGGCTTCGCCGAGGGTGCGGTTGCGTCCTTCGGGGCTGAAGCAGGTGGTGGCGAGGTCGCCCATGCCCGCGAGGCCGAAGAAGGTTTCCTGCTTGGCCCCCATGGCGGTGCCGAGGCGTGTGATCTCGGCGAGGCCTCGTGCGAGGAGGGCGCTTTTGGCGTTGTAGCCGGCGTGCAGGCCGTCGAGGATGCCGGCGGCGATGGCGATGACGTTCTTGGTGGCCCCGGCGATCTCGACGCCAAGGGGATCGCCGCTGGTGTAGACGCGGAGCCAACTGGTGGAGAAGAGGGTCTGCACCATCTCGGCGAGAGCGGTGTCGTCGCTGGCGGCGATGAGGGTTGCGGGGAGGCATCGCGCGAGTTCAGGGGCGATGGTCGGGCCACTGAGGACGCAGTAGGAGCGCGGGCGGCCGTCGGGGTCGTCGCGGAGGACCTCTGCGATCACCTGCGTCGGGCGGAGGAGGGTGCCATTCTCGATCCCCTTGGCGACGCTGACGACGGAGGCTCGGCGGGCCTCCGGGACGCAGCCGCGCAGGCGGTCCCACACGGAGCGCGAAAACTGGGTCGGCACGGCGGAGATGATGATGTCGGCGCCGGTGAGGGCGTCGCCGCCGTGATTGGTGACGATGACCTTGTCGGCGAGGCGGACATCGGGGAGGCGATCTGAAACGCGGGTCTGTGCCAGCGATTCGATCGGGCGTGTTTCGTGGCCCCACAGGGTGACTCGGCCGACGCGGGGGGAGAGTCCGAGGAGGCCCGCGCAGAAGAGGCCCATCTGGCCGTCGCCCAGCACCGCGATGACCGGGGGGTTTGGGAGTCGGGGGGTCGTCATGCCGTGGAAACCGCCGATGATCGCGCTTGGAACAGAATGCCGGTTCATTCGTACTATATCTGTTCGTCCCCGCACACCCCTCGGGCGCTGCCCGAGTCCCGGAGTCCGCATGGCCACCCATACATCGCTCCCGCAGGTCAAGAACACGCCGCACGATCACGAGCACGAGCACGGCGTCGAGTGCTGCGCTCACCACGAACTGAAGCTCGAGCGGTGGATCCTCGTCTATTTCGTCGGCGGGGTGCTGGTGTTCATCTCGACGCTCTGCCGTTGGTTCAACATCGCCGACCCGGACATCGCGCAGATCCCGGCGTTGATCGGGGCGCTGCTGCTGGGGTCGGGGCTGTTCTATTCAGCGGGGAAGGAGTTGCTCCGCGGTCAATGGAGCAGCAGCACGCTGGCGGCGCTGGCGGTCTTGGCGGCGATCGCAACCGGGGCGTACGAGCCCGCCGGGTACCTGGCGTTCATTCTGCTCGTGGCCGATCAGGCGTTGAGGCGAACGGCGTGGGGCGCTCGGCGAGCGATCGAGCAACTGGTGCAACTGACCCCTGATATCGCGCGCATCGTCGATGCCTCCGGCGAGCGCGAGGCGCCCATCGAGCAGGTGCAGGTGGGGACGATCGTGCGCGTTCGTGCGGGAGAGAACCTGCCGGTGGACGGGGTGGTTTCGAGCGGCAAGTCGATGATTAATCAGGCGAGCCTGACGGGCGAGGCCGCGCCGGTCGAGGTGGAGCCGGGCAGCGCGGTCTATGCCGGCACGACGAACATCACGGGGACGCTCGATTTGCGCACGACGCAGATCGGGGAGAACTCGACGATCGGCAAAGTGGCTTCGCTGATTCATGCGGCGGAGGCGTCGCGCACGCCGAGGCAACTGATGATCGAGCAGGTGGCTCGGTACTTCGTGCCCGTGGCGCTCGTCACGGCGGCGCTGGTGTGGTACTTGACCAACGACATGCAGAAGGCGATCACGGTGCTCGTTGTCGTGTGCCCTTCGGCGCTGCTGCTCTCCTCCCCCACCGCGATGATGGCGGCGTTCGCGGCGGCGGCGCGGTTGGGGATCATGATCAAGCAAACCTCGTACCTCGAAGCCGCGGCGAATATTGACACGATCGTGCTCGACAAGACGGGGACGCTGACGACGGGCAAGTTTGCGGTGAGCAGGCTCGCCCCGGCGTCCGGGGTTGAGGGGGCGGAACTCTTACAGGCCGCGGCCGACGCGGAGCAGCACTCGAACCACCCGCTGGCGCGCTCGATCGTGCAGACGGCTGAGCAGGCGAGGATCATTCCCGCCTCGGGCGGACAGTTTGAGGAGATCCACGGCCGGGGCGTTCGAGGCAAGACCCCGGGCGGTGAACTGCTCGCGGGGCGCGCGACGTGGCTCCGCGAGCTTTTCCCGGCGTCGATCCCGCAGATCGAGGAGGTCGAGCAGAAGATCGAGGGGATGACCGGCGTGCATATCGTGCGCGGGGGTCGCTACCTCGGCGCTGTGGGGCTCGAGGACAAACTCCGCTACAACGCGAAGGGGGTGGTCGAGAAGCTGCGCGAACTGGGCATCCGCAGGACGCTGCTCTTCACGGGCGACCGGTTCGCGGTGGCCAAGCGCGTCGGTGTGTCGGTCGGCGTCGACCAGATCGAGGCGGAGTGCCTGCCGGAGGAGAAGCACGACCTGATCCAGGCGCTCGTGCGCGGCGGATCGCGCGTGATGATGGTGGGTGACGGCATCAACGATGGGCCGTCGCTCGCCGCGGCGGATGTGGGCGTCGCGATGGGGCTCTCGGGCTCCGACATCGCGACCAACTCCGCGGGCGTCGCGCTGATGAACGACGATCTTTCGCGCATCCCCTTCCTGATGATGCTCGCGCGGCGGTCGAAACTGATCATCGGGCAGAACATCGCCGCGGCGATCGTGATCGCGTTGATCGGACTGATCTCCGCGGCGACGGGGGCGCTGCCGCTGTGGCTGGCGGCGTTCTATCACTTCGCGGGGGATGTGTTCGTGATCGGCAACTCCTTCCGGCTGATCCGCTTCGGCGAGGACTTCGCGGGGAGCCAGGATCACTTTGCTTCGCCGGGGCAGCAGCGGAGCCAGACCCCGACGCAGCGGCGGGCCTCCGCGAG
>JAGVLZ010000241.1 GCA_020054055.1 Phycisphaerales bacterium | reverse complement strand
GACGCAGCCGGCGGCGGTACACGCGCTCGCGGCGGCGCTCAACAGCGTGCTCGGCAATATCGGGAAGACCGTGAGGTATCTGCCGGTGTCGGGCGATGCGGCGCAGTCGAGCGCGGCGTCGATCACCTCGCTGGTTTCGGATATCGACGGGGGGCGCGTCTCGACGCTGGTCGTGATCGGCTGCAACCCGGTGTACGACGCGCCGGCGGACCTGATTTTCGCGGAGAAGTACGCGAAGGTCGCGCACCGCATTCATCTGGGCGCGGGTGACGAGACGGCCATGGCATCGACGATGCACCTGACGCGCTCGCACTACCTCGAATCGTGGTCGGATGTGACGGAGTGGGACGGGACGTTCGGCGTTGTCCAGCCGATGATCCAGCCGCTGTTCGCGTCGAAGGGTGAACTGGAGTTCCTGGCGACGATCGCGGGTGAGAACGACACCGACCCCTACACGATCGTTCGGGACACGCTGCGTGCGAAGGTCGGCATGGTTGGATTTGAGAACAAGTGGCGGCGGATTCTGCACGATGGGCTTTCGCCCGCGGCGGGGGCCGCGACGATGCCGACGGCGAACATGCAGGGGATCGCGAGCGCGGTCGGATCGCTGGCCGAGTCCGCGAAGGCGAATGATGGAGTGGAGTTGGTGTTCCTTGCTTCGCCGCACGTTCACGACGGTCGCGCGGCGAACAACGGGTGGATGCAGGAACTTCCCCACGCGGTGACGAAGGTCTCGTGGGACAACCCGGCGCTCGCGAGTCCGGCGACGATGAAGCGGCTCGGATTCTCCGTCGAGCGTCATCCGAAGACTCCCGAGTACAACCATGCGGTGATGGCGACGATCACGCACGGTGGAAAGAGTGTTGACATGCCGCTGTGGCCTCAGCCCGGCATGGCGGAGGGGACGGTCGCGGTACACCTCGGTTATGGGCGGCGCGTCTGCGGGCGGATCGGCGCGGGGACGGGCTTCGATGCGTATCCCGTGCGTTCGAGCGGCGCGATGCGGATCGCCTCGGGCGTCTCCGTCGCGCCGGCGGCGGACAAGGCGCCTTGCCTGGTCGCGACGACGCAGGATCACTGGACGATGGAGGGGCGCGACATCCTCCGCGAGATCGACCTTCCCGCGTGGCAGAGGTTCGGCGATGAAGACATCATGGGGAACGACGAGGTCCAGAAGGACCCGTACGACCGAACTCGGAACCTGAACTTCGCGGGGCGGCTGGGGATGGAGTCGCACACGCCGGCGAACGTCGATATCTACAAGCGCAAGCAGAAGCAGGCGCAGTCGCTCCGGTTCACCGAGGAAGATGAGAACGGCCAGCCCCTCGTCGATGCAAAGGGCAACATCGTCCCGATCTCGAACAAGTACGGCAAGCGCATCCAGCAGTGGGGGATGTCGATCGACCTGACGACCTGCTCCGGCTGCGGGGCGTGCACGGTCGCGTGTCAGGCGGAGAACAACATCCCCATCGTGGGCAAGAAGGAACTGGCCAAGGGGCGCGAACTGCACTGGATGCGCGTCGACCGCTATTACGGCACGGCCGCGACGAGCGAGGTGGAGAAGAACACCCTCGGCGTCGGCGGCGACAAGGACATCACCAGCGACCCGGACATGGTGGTGATGCCCGTCACCTGCGTCCACTGCGAGAACGCCCCGTGCGAGGTGGTGTGTCCGGTGAACGCGACCGTTCACGACGAGCAGGGCATGAACGACATGGCGTACAACCGCTGCATCGGCACGCGGTACTGCTCGAACAACTGCCCCTACAAGGTGCGGCGGTTCAACTTCTTCGACTACGGCACCAAGCAGTTCCGGGGCAACTTCGCGGGCAAGGAGACGATCGAGAGTCTTCCGAAGATCATGCAGCCGCCGAGCGAGTACTTCGTTCCGCCGCGGCTGCGTCAGAAGAAACTCGAAGTCGCGACGATGCAGAACAACCCGCACGTCACGGTGCGCAGCCGCGGGATGATGGAGAAGTGCACCTATTGCATCCAGCGCGTGAACATGGCGCGGGTGGAGACGAAGGTGGCGGACCTTTCGCACATCCCGGACGGGTTCATGCAGACGGCGTGCGAGCAGGCGTGCCCGACCAACTCGATCGTCTTCGGCGATATCTACGACCATGATGCGAACGAGGGCAAGGGCAGCCGGGTGAAGCAGAAGAGGAACGACGGGCGCTCGTACCAGTTGCTCTCGTTCCTGAACACTCGGCCACGGACGACGCACATGGTTCGGCTGCGTAACCCGAACCCGTCGCTCGCGGACGCGGCGCGCCGGGCGCGGTGGGAGCATCCCTTCCATCACGGCGCGCACACCGACACCAAGGCCCAGGGGCATGTGATGAGCCTGCCGATTCTCAGCGTCGCGAGCGGGGTGCCGGCATGACCACGCTTCAACCGGATCAAGCCACGGCCCTCGGCCTGACGCGCGTCGGCACCCACGGGTTCGACCCGGAGACGCTCGACGGCACCCTCGTCAGCGATCCCGCGCTCCGACCGCCCCTGGTCTTGGGAAACCGCGATTTCCACAGCGTGACGAACACGATCTGCGGCTGGGTGGAGAACCCGACCCCCAAGTGGTGGATGCCGGCCTTTGCGGTCGCGTCCGGCATCGCCGGTCTGGGCACGGTGATGATCGTCTTCCTCATCATCACGGGCGTCGGCGTCTGGGGTCTGATGAACCCCGTCATGTGGTCGTGGGACATCACGAACTTCGTCTGGTGGGTCGGTATCGGTCACGCGGGCACGCTCATCTCCGCCATCTTGTGCCTTCTGAAGCAGAAGTGGCGCACGAGCATCAACCGCTTTGCCGAGGCGATGACGATCTTCGCGGTCATCTGCGCCGGCACGTTCCCGGGGATTCACGTCGGGCGGGTGTGGATGGCGTGGATGCTCTTCCCGATCCCGAACGCGAACTGGATCTGGCCGAACTTCCGCAGCCCGCTCCTGTGGGACGTTTTCGCGGTCGGCACCTACTTCACCGTTTCGCTTCTTTTCTGGTACATGGGGATGATCCCCGACCTCGCGACGCTTCGCGACCGTGCGATCAATCGGATGGGTGTCAAGGTCCGCCTTGGCCCGCTCGGGCTGCCGGGGCTGGGGTTCCTCGACCGGATCACGAACAGGATCGAGCTGCCGCTGAACACCATCGCGGCGTACGCCTATGGGTTTCTCTCGGTCGGCTGGCGGTTCAGCGCCCGGCACTGGAACAACTACGAGAAGGCGTACCTGATGCTCGCGGGGATCAGCACGCCGCTGGTGCTGTCGGTCCACTCGGTCGTGTCTTTCGACTTCGCGGTGTCGATCGTTCCCGGCTGGCACACGACGATCTTCCCGCCCTACTTCGTCGCGGGGGCGATTTTCTCCGGCTTCGCGATGGTGCTGACGCTGCTGATCCCCGCGCGGGCGCTCTACCCCGGGATGAAGGACTTCGTCACCGCGCGGACGGTCGAGAACATGTGCAAGATCATCACCGTGACCGGGTCGATGGTCGGCTTCGCGTACATGATGGAGTTCTTCATCGCGTGGTACGGCGGGAACACGTTCGAGATCCAGGCATTCGTCCGCCGGGCCTTCGGCCCCTACTGGTGGGCGTATTGGATCATGGTGACGTGCAACGTGGTCTCGCCGCAGGTCTTCTGGTTCAAGTGGGCGCGGACGAATATCCCGTTCATCTTCCTGATCTCGATCGTGGTGAACATCGGCATGTGGTTCGAGCGGTATGTGATCCTCACGACGCTGTCGGGTGATTACATGACATCCTCGTGGGGCTACTTCAGCCCGACGTATGTGGACATCTTCACGTTCATCGGCAGCCTCGGGATCTTCCTGACGCTCTTCCTGCTCTTCTGCCGCTTCCTGCCGATGCTGGCGCTGAGCGAGGTGAAGAACGTCATGCCTCAGGCGAACCCGCACTGGTCGGGATACGACAAGGGGCACGGGTCGCACGGGTCGCACGCCAAGCACGGGGGAGGGCACTGAACGATGGCACACGACCACGGATCACGGCATGGTTCCGATTCGGGCGGCCCGCTTTGGGGAGTGATGGCGGAGTTTCACGATCCCGCGGCGCTCTCGCGCGCGGCGGAGCATGTGAAGCAGGCCGGGTTCTCGAAGTGGGATGTCTATTCGCCGTTCCCGGTTCACGGGATGGACGAGGCGATGGGGCTGAAGCCCAGCAAGGTCACGATGGTGATGGCGTTCATGTGCATCGCGGGGTTCGCGTCCGCGTGGCTGATGCAGTGGTGGATGGGTGAGGTCGATTACCCGATCGCGGTGGCGGGCAAGCCGCTTTTCGCGTGGGAACAGGCGACGCCGATCTTGTTCGAGTTGTCGGTGCTTTTCTCGGCGTTCGGCGCGCTCTTCGGGATGCTGATGCTGAACCTTCTGCCGCGGTGGAATCATCCGCTCTTCGGCAAGCCGAGGTTCCTTCGCGTCAGCGACGATCGGTTTGTGATGGCGATCGAATCGAACGATCCGAAGTTTGACGAGGGGAGCGTCCGGCGGATGTTCGAGTCGCTGGGCGGGACGCACATCGACCGCGTCGAGGAGGGAGCGTGATGACCTTCCCCATGGATTATCTCAGAGCGACGCCGACACTGAGCCGCTTTGGGCGAAGTGTTGGATGGTTTGTTCTGGTGCTCGGTGTGGTCGCGCTGGGTGGCTGCCGCGGCGAGCGCTCGGACAATCGGCCGCGCCAGTTCTTCCCCGACCTCGACGATCAGCCCAAGTACAAGGCGCAGAGCGGATCGACCTTCTTCGCCGATGGGCGGAGCATGCGCGAGCCGGTTGCCGGGACGGTGCCTTTCGGCGCCAAGCCTTTCACCGATGAGTTCGGTGGCGTCGACTTCGCCGAGCGTGAGGGGTATCTGAAGGCGGACGAGCATGTCTTTACCGGCAAGGAGACGGTGCTTGACGCCGAGGGCAAGCCGGTGATGGACGCGGCCGGGGCCGAGCGTTCGATGTACGTCGAGCGCACGCCCATCGAGGAGCTCCTTGGCGTCAAGCGCGCCGACGCGGCGTTCGGCGCCGCCTACTCGGACTTCATGGCGTTGGGCGAGAAGAAGTTCAATATCTACTGCGTGGTCTGCCACGGCGCGCTGGGCGACGGCAAAGGGACGGTCGGCACTCGGTGGTCGTACCCGTTGCCGACGTGGCACGCGGAGCAGTACTACCGGGGCGGGGAGAAGGGGGCCGACGGGTTCTTCTTCTTCACGATCCGCCACGGCGTGCCCAACGTGGGCGAGAGCGTGCCCTATCCGTTGAAGATGCCGTCGTACGCGACGAAGGTGAGCGAGCGCGAGTCGTGGGCGATCGTCGAGTACGTTCGTGCGTTGCAGAAGCAGCAGGGTTCGCCGCTGCAATCGGTGCCGGAGCGTGAACGGATCGAACTCGAGAAACGTCGCAGCGCCACGCCTCGGGCTTCGACGGGTTCGGTGAGCGGGAAAGGGGGCGTCTCGTGAGCCACGCGATCGATGTGAGTCAGGTGATGGCCCGCGATAACGTCGAGTTGTCGGAGGGGGCCGGCCGCGGCCTTTCGAGTTTTCTGATCGGCGTCGGCGCGGTGGGGATCGGGGCAACGATCGTCGCGGCGTTCTCGGGCGGGCCGGCGATGGCCGCGATGGCGGCGCACGCGTATCACACGGGGGTGATGGCGGTGATCGGTTTCTCCGTCGCGGCGATGGGCTTCGTGATGATCCTCCAGCAGACGAACGCGGGATGGTCGGCGACGATCCGCCGTCAGTTCGAGAACATCATGAGCCTGATGTGGGTGGGGGGGTTGCTCTTCGTCGTCGACCTTGTCTTCCAGTACCTGATGACGGGCCGGCACGTCTACATCTGGGACTGGATGAACGCGGCGCACACCGCGGGCGACCAGTTGTACGAGCACAAGAAGGGATACCTGAATGTCCCCTTCTTCGCGGTGCGATGCATCGCGTACTTCATCATCTGGTTCATTCTCTCGCGGATGCTCTGGGATGCTTCGGTGTCGCAGGACTCCGACGGCGACAAGTGGCGCACGGCGTGGGCCCGCACGGTCTCGGCCCCCGGCCTGCTGCTCTTCGCGTTCACGTCGGCCTTCGCCTCCTTCGACTGGATGATGACGCTGGACTATCACTGGTTCAGCACGATGTTCGGCGTCTACTTCTTCGCCGGGAGCATGGTGTCGATGCTTTCGCTGGGCGCGCTGGTGCTCATCACGCTCCGCGCGTTCGGCCGGCTGCACGGCGCGTTCACCGATGAGCACCTGCACGACCTCGCGAAACTGATCTTCGCCTTCACGGTCTTCTGGGCGTACATCTCGTTCAGCCAGTATTTCCTGATCTGGTACGCGAACATCCCGGAGGAGACGGCGTGGATGCTCAAGCGCAAGGTCGGCCCGTGGGAGTGGCTCTCGTGGCTGCTCCCGATCGGGCACTTCATCGTCCCCTTCCTGCTGCTTTTGCCCCGGCCGATGCGTCGGAGCCGGAAAGCGGTGGCGCTGGTGAGCCTGTGGCTGATCGCGATGCATCTCTTCGATCTTTATTGGGCGATCCGCCCCGAGGCGCAGGTCGAAGGCGACCCGACGGTCCTCGGGCCGAACGTGATGGATATTGTCGCGGTGCTTGGGCCGGTGCTGGTGTTTGTGGGGGTCCTGGTTCGGAAGGTCGGTTCCGGGCCGTTGATCCCGCTGAAGGACCCGAGGCTGCCCGAGGGCCTGTCGCACAAGAACTACGTCTGAGGATTCGATCGAACGGTCGGGAGTGAACTTCGCATGAGCCATTCACACGGTGACACCAAGGCGCTCCACGATTCGATCACTTTCGAGCACGATCTCGAGGAGCACGATTCGTGGTTTCGGCACGATTCGAGCGAGCCGCACCATCAGCAAGCCCACGGCGGGACCCGCGCGTGGGGGATCATCGGGGTGATGGCGGCGACGCTGTTTATCGTGAACCTCACCGCGGCGGTGACCTATCACGGGCTGTTCGAGCCGCTGATGCGCGCGGAGCGGGAGAAGGCGGAGAATCGCCCGGTGAACGCGGAGTTCGTCACGAGCCGCTCCGCCGCGCAGTCGCAGTTCAACTCGTACGAGTGGGCGGATGCGTCGAAGGGACTGGTGCGCGTGCCGCTGGACGTGGCGAAGAGGATGCAGATGGAAGAGCAGCGGGCATTGGGGGCGAAGAAGTGACGATTGGTCAACGTGACAGCGCGAAGCGCGACCCCGGGCTGACGCCCGGGGCTATTGGCTTGCGCCGCTCCGCGGCTGCGAATCTGGTCGGTTCGGTGCTTGTGGCGTTGATAGTTCTCTTGATGATTGGTCCCGCGGCTCGGGCTCAGTTGGTGCTCGAGACACTCCCCGAGATTCAGAACGTCGGGATCGTCGAGCATCGCGGCGATGCGGTGCCGACCGGCCTCGTCTTCAAGGACAGCCTGGGACGCAGCGTTCGTTCCGGCGAACTCTTCGACGGCGAGCGTCCCGTGATCCTGGTGATGGCGTATTACGATTGCCCCTTGCTCTGCACGCTCATCCTGAACCGGGTGCAGCGCGTGCTGAACGAGTTGAAGTGGACCGCGGGAGAAGATTTCCGCGTGGTCACCGTCTCGTTCGATCACACCAACACCCCGTCGATGGCGCGCGAGAAGCAGTTGTCGTACCTGCTTGGATACAACAAGCAGGTGCCGGAGACGGCGTGGCCCTTCCTGACCGGCGATGTCGAGAACCTCCGCGCGCTGACGACCGCGGTGGGGTACCACTACAAGTTCCTGCCCGAGCAGAACGAGTTTTCGCACCCTTCGGCGCTCATCTTCTTGACCCCCGACGGCAAGGTTCACAACTACCTTGAGAAACTGGATTTCACGTCGGGCGAAGTGCAGATCGCGCTCGCCGAGGCCGCGGACGGGAAGGTCGGGACGATCTTCGACCGGATCAAGCACTTCTGCTTCCGCTACGACCCGAAGACGGGGCGATACTCGGCGGATGCGTTCGCGGTGATGCGCGTGGGCGCGTCGGCGTGCGCGGTGGCGCTCGGCGGGTTCATCTTTTTCGTGGCGAGGCAACGCGGCCGCCGAGCGCGAACCGCGGTGATTGATGAGGAGGTTCGAGTCTGATGCTGACCACGGGTTCACAACCGGTTCTCGGCTTGCCCCCACTCACGCTGGGCGTTGAGTGGTGGGACAAGTTGTGGTTCAACGGCAACGTCGGCACCTCGACCTTCTCGCACCTGAGCGACGGCGCGTTCTTCTACACATTCTGGTCCTCCGCCGTCTTCTTCGTGATCCTCATGTACCTGATGTTCTGGTGGGCGTGGAAGTATCGGCGCATCCCCGGCGTCGCGCCGGAGGTCAGCCCCTCGCACAACACGGCGCTCGAACTCACCTGGTCGATCGTCCCGACGATTCTGTTTGCGATCATGTTCATCTGGGGCTTGGTCGCGTACATCCCGATGAAGATCGCTCCCGCGGACTCGGAGGTCATCAGCGTCACGGCGAAGAAGTGGGCCTGGTCTCTGGTCTACGACAACGGCGCCAGCCCGCTGAAGACGGAGAGGATCGCGGACATGGATGCGCCGATCTTCGCGCTCCCTGTCAACCGGCCGACGAAGTTCATCATGTCGAGCCAGGACGTGATCCACAGCATGTACCTTCCGGCGTTCCGCGCGAAGCGCGATGTGTTCCCGAACTTCTACACGGGTCAGTGGGTGGAGCCGACGAAGGTCTCGCACCAGTGGAACGAGTCGGAGAAGTTGTGGGAACCGATCGATCCGCTTCACAAGGGGTATTACCTGACCTGCGCCGAATACTGCGGCGATCAGCACTCGCAGATGTGGGGGCGGATCATGGTGCTGTCGGAGGGCGACTATCAACTGTGGAAGGCGCAGCAGGCGGATACCGGGAGCATCCCGCTCGACGTGCTCGGCGCGACGCTGCACAAGAGCAAGGGTTGCGTCGCGTGCCACTCCGTTGACGGTTCGACCGGGACCGGGCCGTCGTGGCTCGGGGTCTGGGGGGCGACGGAGAAGTTCAAGGACGGCGGGTCGGTGGTCGTGGATGAGAACTACATCCGCGAGTCCATTCTTGAGCCGGGCAAGCACATCGTCGAGGGGTTCTCGAATCAGATGCCGTCGTTCCAGGCGCAGATCACGGATCGCGAGATTCTGTCGCTGTCGATCTACATCAGGTCATTGAGCAAGAACCAGGCGGACAAGGACGCGGCCGCGGCCGCCGCGGCCGACGAGATGAAGAAGAAGACGGAGGCCAAGCCATGAGCGGGCACCATGATGTGAGTTTTCTGGCGCCGAAGGAGACCTCCTTCAAGTCGGTGTGGGCGTGGGTCTACACGCTCGATCACAAGCGGATCGGCGTGATGTATCTCGCGGCGACGCTGCTGGCGTTCTTCCTCGGCGGCGTCTTCGCGGTCGTCCTGCGCACCGAACTGTGGGAGCCGACGCGCACCATCGTGAATGAGGCCGGTCAGGCAACGGTGACGGGGCGGGCGCTCTTCGGCTGGAAGGAGAACGGGCAGCAGGTCACGGCCAACAACGCCTACAACCGCGCGTTCACGCTACACGGCACGATCATGGTTTTCCTGTTCATCATCCCGGCCGTGCCCGCGGCGCTGGGGAACATCTTCCTGCCCATCATGCTGGGGGCGAAGGACGTCGCCTTCCCACGATTGAATCTCTTCTCCTGGTACATCTACGTCTTCGGCAGCATCTTCGCCATCTGGTCGATCATCCACGGCGGCGTCGAGACGGGCTGGACCTTTTACACGCCGTATTCGAGCAGCACGAACTGGGGCGGCGTGACGAGCATGGTGCTCGGCGCGTTCATTCTCGGCTTCTCGTCGATCTTCACCGGCATTAACTTCATCGCGACGGTCCACAAACTGCGCGTGCCCGGCATGGGCTGGTTCGACATGCCGCTCTTTGTCTGGGCGATCTACGCGACCGCGATCATGCAGGTGCTGGCGACGCCGGTGCTCGGGATCACGCTGGCGATGCTGGTCTTCGAGCGCCTCTTCCACATCGGGATCTTCGATCCCGCGCTGGGCGGCGATCCCGTCCTCTTCCAGCACTTCTTCTGGTTCTACTCGCACCCCGCGGTGTACATCATGATCGTGCCCGGCATGGGCATCATCAGCGAACTGATCGCGGTGAACTGCCGCAAGCGGATCTTCGGGTACCGGGCGATCGCGTTCTCCTCGATCGCGATCGCGGCGATCTCGTTCCTCGTGTGGGCGCACCACATGCTCACGTCGCAGACCGCGGCGTTGAACGCGATCTTTTCGGCGCTCACATTCCTTGTCGCGATCCCCACCGCGATCAAGGTCTTCAACTGGATCGCGACCATGTACAAGTCGAGCATCAACCTGAACACGGGGATGCTCTACGCGATGGCCTTCCTCTTCTGCTTCACCATCGGCGGGCTGACCGGGCCGCCGCTGGCGACGCTGGCGGTCGATATCCACCTGCACGACACCTACTTCGTGGTGGCCCACTTCCACTATGTGATGATGGGGGGCACGGTGCTGGCGTTCCTGGGAGGGCTGCACCACTGGTGGCCCAAGTTCACGGGCAAGATGTACGCCGAGAACCCGGCGCGCCTCGCGTGCATCATGGTCTTCATCGGCTTCAACCTCACCTTCTTCATCCAGTTCTTCCTCGGGACTCAGGGGATGCCCCGGCGCTACGCGACGTATGTCGATGAGTTCGAGTGGATGCACAAAATCAGCACGACGGGCTCGTATCTTCTGGCGAGCGGCCTGCTGCTGCACCTGATGGTGTTCATCCAGTCGCTGATGGCGGGCGCCCCCGCGCCGAAGAATCCGTGGGGAGGCCTGACGTTCGAGTGGGAGACCGAGAGTCCGCCGATCGAGCACAACTTCCCGCACGAGCCGGTGATCACGCACGGCCCCTACGACTACGACACCGAGGTTCCCCCGCACTGCGACCCGCGCGAATGGCCATTGCCCGACCAGGCCAAGGTGGCGGCGCTTTCTCACCACTGAACTGTTGTGTCCGAATGAAGGAATCGACGCATGACGAGTCTGCCCGCTGAGAGCGCCGCGATGGATCGGGAACTTGAGCCGCACGAGCGGTACGTTCCGGGTCATCACTGGCGGAACGCGCAGGACGAGATGGAGGCGGCGAAGCTGGGGATGTGGCTGTTTCTTGCCACGGAAATCCTGCTCTTCGCGGGGTTTTTCTGCGCCTACACCGTGTTTCGCTACTGGTACCCCGAGAACTGGCACGCGGCGTCGCGCCACTACCTGAACTGGAAGATCGGCGCGGCGAACACCGTCGTGCTGCTCCTGTCATCGTTCACAATCGTGCTGGCGATCCGCGGGGCGCAGACGAACCGCAAGGGGATGATGCTCGTCAACCTCTTCATCACTGAGTTGTGCGCCGCGTTCTTTCTCGTGGTGAAACTCGGATGGGAGTACGCGCCAAAGTGGCAGAAGGGGGAACTTCCCGGCGGGTTCTTCACCTACGGCGGGCACGATGCCTCGCACGATGCCCACGCCGCGACGGAACACGCATCGTGGTTCTCGACACTCCTCAGCGTCGATCATGGCCACTACGTCACGAACGCTTACGACCACATCTTCATGTCGGTCTACTGGATCTCGACCGCGACGCACGGCTTCCACGTCTTCGCCGGGATGATCGTAATCGGGTGGGCGATGTGGATGGCCGCACGCGGGCACTACGGGCCGAAGCACTACACCTCGCTCGAGAACATCGGCCTCTACTGGCACATCGTCGACGTCATCTGGATCTTCCTCTTCCCGTTGCTTTACCTCGTGTAATGCGACCCGAAAAGGCATTCACCGCAGAGAAGCAGGGAGCACCGAGGAAGCCGGCAGAATTGGGATAGAGCAAAGAAGACGCCGGCACCGTTTCGCAAGCCGCCAAGCCCACAGGACTCAGGACCCACGACCCAGGACCTCCCATGACCCACGGCCCCGCAAGTCTTTACGACACCGTTGACCCGCACGAGACGCTGAGCAAGGACGAGGCGCACTCGGCGCACCTCCACGTCACGCCTTACTGGCCCATGTTCTGGGTTTTCATGATCCTGCTGGCGCTCACCGCGCTCACGGTGTGGTCGTCAAACGTCCACGGTTTCTGGATCGGCAACACCGAGATCGTTCTGGGGGGCACGGCCCACATTCTGATCGCGATGACGATCGCGGTGATCAAGGCGGCGCTGGTGGCGATGTACTTCATGCACCTGAAGTACGACCAGCCGATGAACACCGTGATCGTGGGCGCGACGATCTTCGCGGTGATCATGTTCATCGGGCTGACGCTCGCGGACTCGGCGACACGCGGCGTGATGGACCCAATGGAGCACAAGCAGGTCGTCCACGGCGGCGACGCGCACCGGGCCGCGGACGGCACGTTTGTCAAGGGCAAGGGGCAGGTCGATGCCGCCCGCGAGAACGCGAAGGCGAAGGAAACGAACCCCGGCCACGGTGAGACAAAGCCGGCGGAAGCCGCCCCGAGCGGGCACTAGGCGCGCCATGAACCGAGGCCGGATCATCGGCATTGTCCTCTGCCTCGCGTCGATCATCGGGCTGGTCGTTTCGATCCCAGCGATGGCGGATCGCCTGTCGCATCGGACGACGAGCGTGGTGTGGTTCCATGATCCGATCCCCAGCCCCGAGTTTGAGTTTCTCGGTCAGCCCGCTTCGCTCGTCACCATCGACCCGCCGAAGGATGCGGCGGGCGGCGATCGACCGAGGATGGAGGTGCATTGGCGGGGCGAAGTGCATGGCTTCGAGATCGAGGAGGGGACGCGCGACGATCCGCGACTGCCGGGGCTGCTGCGGCACGATGACTGGCTGCGCATCCTCGTGATGGCGGAGGGGGCGAAGTCGTCCGAAGAGTTGGACAAGGGGATCGCCGATGGAACGATCGACCCGAGACTGATCATCGCGATGCGCCTTCCGGCAAGGGACTATGACCCCGGTTCGTGGGGATCAGTCCGGCGGCGCGAGTGGCGGTACCGATTTCTCGAACTGCTGCCCGAATCACGCTCGCCGGGGAAGGCCTTCGAGATGTTCGAGGGGACGTACGGCGACCTGGACAAACTCGGCGATCCGACGTTTCTGCGCGAGTCCGGTCGGCAGTCGGAGGCGTGGAAGCACGCGGCGATGCAGCATGTCACGCCCCCGGTTCTGTACCGCTCCAAGAGTCGCTCCGTCGAGGACGCGATGGCGTCGATGGGGTGGACGTGGCCGGTGGCGGGGCTTTCGGTGATGGGGCTGGTGGTGGGGACGGTGCTGCTGGCGGTTTCGGGTGCGTCGCGGGGGGCGTGAGTTGTTCGGCGCGCCTACTGTTGCGGCTCTTAGGGAGTGCATCGAGCCCATGGGTCTTGTCGAACTACCGGTCGCGCCGGCCGATCCGGTCGCGGCGTCGCAGATCCCAGATCAGACGGTGTCCGATGCATCGCGCCGCGAGCAATCGGCGAGCGCGAAACCCGCATTCTGGACGCTCCAGGCGTCGCACACCGTCATCGACATCTTCCCGGTCTTCATCGCCTCGCTCGCGGTGACGCTCAATGATCGCCTGAGCCTGACCCCCGGCCAGTACGCGGCGATGTTCGCGGTCGGGCCGATCGTGAGCGGCCTGCCTCAGGCATTTTTCGCGTGGGCGACGGACAAATACGACACGCGGTTCTGCGCCTGGTTCGGCCTTGCGCTCGGTGCCGCTTGCCTCTGCTCGATCGGCTTCGCGGAGAACTTCTGGCAGTTGATCGTGCTCCAGATCATCGGGATGACGGGGACGGGGATGTACCACCCGATCGGCGCGGCCCTCGCGGGGCAACTGGCCCAGCGCGCGCTGCGCCACGGGCGCTCGTGGGGGGTCAGCATTTTTTATTCGGCGGGGATGATCGGCGGCATCACCGGGCCGTTGATCTGCACGCGCATGACGGCGGAGTGGGGGATGCGGAGCCTCGCGTGGCTGATCATTCCTTCTGTGCTCTTTGCGTGGGTGCTGATGCGCGCAACCTCGAACGCGCCGCACCGGCAGGACGGGCATCATTCGATTCATCGTGCGCTGCCCGATGAGGAACGCCGAGCGCGTTGGAGGGCGATCTGGGTGCTGTTCACGGCGAATGTGATGCGCTTCGTCGTCAATACGGGGCTCATGGTCCTGTTCGGTTACTGGGCGCGCTCGCGGATGCCCGCTGACATCACGGGGGCGACGAACTTGACCGGCAATCTGATCGCGGCGATGAGCGTCGGCATGATGATCTTCGGCCTGCTCGGCGGGCGGCTGATCCGTCCGGGGCATGAGCGCGGGCCGATGATCTGGCTTTCGGTTCTCGGGGCGATTCCGGTGGGGCTGATCGCGGTGCTTGGCGACCAGTTTGGCGCGTGGGCGGGGTACTTCGCGGCCGCCGCTGGTGCGATGGGGTTTGCCGCGACGATCCCATGCACGATCTCGCTTGCCCAACGGCTGTTGCCGGGGCGGACGGGGCTGGCCAGCGGGCTGATGCTCGGCACGAGTTGGAGCCTCGCGTGCGTGGCGCCGTGGTACGCGAAGTTTCTGGTCGGCGGAGTGGGGCTGGATGAGATCGCTTCCGTGCCCTCCTGGCGGATCGACGCGGCCTTCGGCGGTTTCGCGGTGCTGCTGCTGGTGGCGGGGGGGCTGACGCTGCTGCTGCCGAAGGCGTTGCTGAGGCATGTGGCGCAGCAGGGTTGATGCTCTCTGTGATGAGCGCGATTCGTCGTGTGTGCGATCGTCCTGTTGATAACCTGTCGAAGCGCTCACAGGTGAACCACCATCAAGGGCAGACTTGTCGAGCAGATGCGGTATGGTCAATAGCCGTAATGCCGACCACACGAGTGAGACCCCGGGAGCATGAAACCGAGTCCGAGGCTCGGCGGCTTGTCATGCTGAGCCTTCCGAAGACGTGGGAGCATCGTGAGGTGACAGGCCGCGACTACGGAGTTGACGCGGAAGTTGAAGTCTTCGACCGGGGAAGGGCGACCGGCTGCTTGCTCCTGCTCCAGATAAAGGGAACGAGACGTCCCATCCACGCCGGCCGGAGCATCGCGGTTGATGTCCCGATTCAGGTGATGAGGTATGCGGAGCGCTTCGTCGTGCCCTTCATGCTCTGTGTGTGCTCGGTCGCCAAGCATTCACATGGGTTTCGTTTTCTTTGGCTTCAGGAGTATGCCCGGATCGTGCTTGATGCGGAGCAGCCGAAATGGCGGACGAGGCGACGCACCATTCGAGTTGTGATCCCCGCCGACAATGTCATGCCCGGGACCGAACGCCTTTGGCGTCACATCGCCGATCATCCGAGGAGGCTGGCGGATTCCGCTCGCCTCGCGCACATCCAGCACGAGTTTCGTTTGAGTTCCCGCAGACTGTCGGAGACTTCGGGGTCGAACTCAGAAGCCCTTGCCGCGTGTCGCCAACTGCTCAAGCGAGCCGAGGGCTTGAGGGCGATATTCGGGAGAGAAGACTGGCCTTGGTCGTCGTTCATGCGACAACACATCTTTCCTCGAGCGAATGCCGCGATTCGGGCTTTGTCCAGACCGAAGGCCGTCGGCGCGAAGAATCGGTGGTCGCATTGCTCCGATCTTGAATCATCCGCTGAGATGCTCTCGGCTGCGTTGGCTACCTTGCACGACGAGGGCCTGCAACGGTCGATGTGGAAGTTCGACGGAAGCCACGATTTCTGAGTTGCGAAAAGGCCCTGACCAATGACTGAACACTCGGCACCATCTCCGAACTCTCACGACAACAAGCAGGCGGACGCTCTCAAAGAGATCAGGTGCGTGCCCTTCGATGTGCCCGTGATCGACCTCATGCGCGGCGCGGCACGCTGGGAGTTGCCCGTTCACGAGCACGGGTTCATCGCGCTGGTCGATGTCATGCCCCGTCTGGTTGCGGCGGATCAGTCGGCCGACCAGGCTGTTGTGCAAGCCGCACGGCTTTCGTATGGCCTCGGGACAAAGTCGCTCTCGGAAGATCGGGGCCTCAACCGCTACCTCATGCGCCATCGCCACACGACCCCGTTCGAGATGGTCGAGTTCAAGTTCCATGTGGCGATGCCGATCTTCGTCGCGCGGCAGTGGATTCGCCACCGCACCGCGAACGTGAACGAGTATTCCGGGCGATACTCGGTGATGCAGGACCGGTTCTATCGACCGACGATCGACATGGTGAGGAAGCAGAGCGCCACGAACCGCCAGGGGGGCGAGGAGGCGATCGACGCCGCGACGGCGGAGCAGTTTCTTGCATATCTCGATCGCGCCGAATCCCTGTACAGCGAGTACATCCAGTTGAACGAGAAGGGGGTCGCGCGCGAACTGGCGCGCATCGGGCTGCCGGTGAATCTCTACACCGAGTGGTACTGGAAGTGCGACCTGCACAACGTGCTGCGATTCCTCTCGCTGCGGATGGATGCGCACGCCCAGGCGGAGATCCGCGACTACGCGACGGCGATGTGGCGGCTGATGGAGCCGATCGTGCCGATCACGATGGAAGCCTTCCGCGACTATGAGATGGAGTCGGTGCGGCTCACGCGACTGGAAGTGGAGGCGATCCGCGCGGGGCGGGCGCAGATCGACTCGACGAACAAGCGAGAGCAGGCGGAATGGGAGGCGAAGCGGCGCGGGCTTGGCTTGGACCCATGAATCACTTCGCGTCCGGAGGCAGCGGCTTCTTCTCGAAATCGAAGTCCCACTTTTCGACCTGTAAGGGTCGAGTGGTGGTCGGCGGCGCGGCGGGTGTCTCGCCCGGCGCGCCGGGGAGCGCGGGCGAGGATTCGTTCGGGTTTGCGATCGGCGGCAGGGTGGGGTCCGTGCCGGAGGGGATCGGATTCGGCGACGGGTCCGGTGGATTCAGCAGGGCATTGGTCGCCGCCTGATGGGCCGCGATCGTCGCCATCGGGCCGGAGAGTTGCGCGGCGGGCGCGGGGGCGACCGGGTTCGCGCTGGTTGCCGGAGGAAAGGTCGTGAGGACGGCGTACCAGGCCCATCCCACGACGAGGACCGCGATGCCGACGCCGACCGAGTTGATGACCTTTGAGTTCATCTCAGCGTTGCTCCGATCGCTCAAAGTGTAGTCGCGGGGGACCGGCGGGGTGGGGCCGTTTCATACGGGTTTCAGAAAGATTTCTGGCGGGAGCATCCGCTTCTTTGCTCGAAGACTCGCTCAGAAGCGGCTTCCCTCACGCGCAGAACTCAAGTGGAGTCAGTATCAGTTCCGGCTTTTCGGGGGGGCCGGGGCGGGCGCTTTGGGGCGATTCCGCTCCGCCTCGCGGCGCAGCGTCTCCATCTCGGCGGGGGTGAGGGGCGTCCCGTTGGCGGAGAAGATGACCATCTCCTTCGGCTTCGCCGGCGCGGGGGCGGTGCCGGGGACGAGTTGATTCAGCATCGATGGATTGCTCTTGAGCGCGTCGGCCACGCCCGGGGGCAGCACCGAGAGTCCCTGCTTGCCGGGTGACGGGATGAGGCCGGAGATGGACCGCTGCCCCTTCGCGCTGCTCAGGACGTCGATGAACTTCGCGGCCTGCCAGAGGCCGCTGCACACCGCCGTGGAGATCAGCACCGTCTTGATGATCTTTCCCTTGCTCATTCGGTAGTGATCGGATGGTGAACTGCTCTGACTGTGCGAAGACGATCGAGGCGAAAGCAGGCGGAGTCGATTTGGAGGGACATCCAGGAATACCGGACCCGCGGAGCGTGCTTATCGCCCTTCAGCGATTCGCCACAAAGCGGTCTCGCTGCATCACGGCCAGTTGGTCGCAGCGCTCGTTCTCCGGGTGCTCGTTGTGACCCTTGATCCAGTGGAAGGAGAGGTCGTGGACCTGCTTCAGTTCGTCGAGCGCTTCCCAGAGTTCGCGGTTTTTGACGGGCTTCTTCGCGGCGGTCTTCCAGCCGCGCTTCTTCCAGTCCTCCATCCACTCGCGCAGGCCATTCAGGACATATTGGCTGTCGGAGTAGACCTCGACGCGCGAGGGCTTGTTGATCGCGCGGAGACCCTCGATGACCGCGGTGAGTTCCATGCGGTTGTTCGTGGTCTCGGGTTCGCCGCCGGATTTTTCGGTCTGCTTGCCGGAGGCGGGGTGCTTGAGGATGTACGCCCATCCGCCCGGCCCGGGGTTGCCCGAGCACGCGCCGTCGGTGTAGAGCCGGACGTGAGGGCGGGTTGAGTCCGATGGGTCCGGCATGGGGCGGAGTGTAATGAAGGGCCTGAGGCTCGCGGCCTGCGGGCGGAAAAACCCGCGTTGTACGATGAGCCTGTGAGCAATGCGACAACCGTTCATCGGATCGAAGTTCGTCCCAGCGCGCGGGCCGGCGATCCGCTCGGCGAATCGGTGCTGCGCTCGGCGCGCTCGCTGGGGATCGGATGCGCCGGGGTGCGCACCTCACGCGTATATCTCCTGAGCGCCGTGATGGACGACGCGATGATTGAGCGCGTGCGCGCGGGCCTTCTGACCGATCCGGTGCTCGAAGAGAGTGTGATCGGCGCTCGCCCCGCGACAAAGGGAAGTCGGATCATCGAGGTGCATCCCCTGCCGGGGGTCATGGACCCGGTGGCGCAGACGGTGCGCGACGCCGTGAGAGAGCTGACGGGCATCGAGCCGCGGGTCATCACCGGGATGCGCTACGATTGTGCAGGCTTGGATGCGGCGGGGGCGGAGGTTATAGCGAAGCGATTGCTCGCGAACGGCGTGATCGAGCAGGTTCATTTCGAGCCGTGGACGCCGCGGGAGTTCCCGAAGGCGCACCCCGCCGACCAGACGCTCCGTCATGTTGCGATCACCCGATTGAACGACACGGAGTTGATGAGCCTCTCGCGGAAGGGGCATCTGTTCCTGAGCCTCGCGGAGATGCAAGCGATCCAATCGCACTACCAAGAAAGAGGACGCGAGCCGACGGACATCGAACTTGAGACGCTGGCCCAGACGTGGTCGGAGCATTGTGTCCACAAGACGCTCAAGAGCACGGTGAACTATCGCGAAGAGGGTTCGGGGTTCGGGGTTCAGGGTTCGACGATCAAATGGGAAGGTCGTCCAGGCGCAACGATCAACGTGGACGGATCGGTGACGATATCAAACTTGCTCAAGAGCACGGTCGCGGCGGCGACGCATGAACTCATCGCGGATGGTGTCGATTGGGCGCTGAGCGTCTTTGTCGACAACGCCGGCGTGATCGCCTTCGACGAGCACTGGGCCGTCAACGTCAAGGTCGAGACGCACAATCGCCCGAGCGCGATCGAGCCCTACGGCGGCGCGGCGACCGGGGTGGGGGGGTGCATCCGCGATGTGATCGGCACCGGGCTTGGCTCGAAGCCGATCGCGAACATGGATGTGTTCTGTGTGGGCTACCCGGATTCGTTTACCACGGAGAGCACGGAGAATCTGAAATTTGAGATCTCAGATCAGAGGTCCCCAACTCCGTGTACCTCGGCGCCCTCCGTGGTAAAAACTCTTCCGCCCGGCGTGTTGCATCCGAAGCGTGTGCTCTCGCGCGTCGTTGACGGCGTGCGCGATTATGGCAACCGCATGGGCATCCCGACCGTCAATGGCGCGGTGTGCTTCGATGATCGGTATGTGGGGAATCCGCTGGTTTTCTGCGGCTGCGTGGGGGTCATGCCGCGGAACAGGATCAAGGGTGAGGTGAGGCCGGGGGATCGGATCATTGCGCTTGGCGGGCGGACGGGGCGCGATGGGATTCATGGCGCGACTTTCTCCTCGGCGGAACTCACTCACACGCGCGCGGACGAGTTTGCGCACGCCGTGCAGATCGGGAACGCGATCGAGGAGAAGCGGGTTTTGGATGCGATCCTGCGGGCGCGGGGTTTTGCCTCCTCCCCCGGTCCCAGTTCCGGGGGCGGGGGAGGTGCCCGAGTCCATTCCGGGGGCGAGGGCGGAGGGGGCCAGCCGCTGTACCACGGCCTGACCGATTGCGGCGCGGGGGGCTTTTCATCCGCCATCGGCGAGATGGGATCGAAGATCGGCGCGAGCGTGCATCTGGATCGCGCGCCGCTGAAGTACGAGGGGCTGCGCTACGACGAGATCTGGATCAGTGAAAGCCAGGAGCGGATGGTGCTCGCGGTGCCGGATCGGAACGTCGAAGCGCTCCGCGTGATCTGCGCCGAAGAAGGCGTCGAGATGGCGGACCTCGGCGAGTTCGGGACGCCGGGGCGCGAGATCGTGCTGCATTTCAAGGGCGCGGAGGTGGGGCGACTCGAGTGCGATTTCCTGCATGACGGGATTCCGATGCCGACGCGGGAGGCGGTGTGGACTCTTCCGTCTACCCCCTCTAGCGGCACGGGTTTGCAACCCGTGCCTACGCCATCTTCTTCGTCTTCTTCTTCCTCACCGGACATCAAACAAGCTCTCCTTCGCCTCCTCGCCCACCCCAACATCGCGAGCAAGCGCTGGATCGTCCGCCAGTACGACCACGAGGTGCAGGGGAACACGATCATCAAGCCGCTCGTCGGGCCGGGTGGGATCGGGCCCGGTGATGCGACGGTCATCCTGCCGGTCCCCGGGTCGAAGCAGGGGCTGGCGATCGCGTGCGGATTAGCCACTCCGGTCGGCGACCCGGAACTCGGGGGCGATCCGTACCTCATGGCGATCGCGGCAGTGGATGAGTGCGTGCGCAATCTGGTTTGCGTCGGTGCGGACCCGGAGCGAATCGCGATCCTGGACAACTTCTGCTGGCCGAGTTGCGAGAAGCCGCAAAATATGGCGTCGCTCGTCCGCGCGGCGGTCGGCTGCTACGACGCGGCCAAGGCGTACCGCACGCCGTTTGTCAGCGGGAAGGATTCGCTGAACAACCAGTTCCGCTACCGCGATCCGGAGTCGGGCAATGAGATCACGATCGAGATTCCGCCGACGCTTTTGATTTCAGGGATCGGGATTGTGCCGGATGTGAGTCGGTGTGTGACGATGGATTTGAAGGCGGTAGAGTCGGATCTTTGGTATGTCGCGCCGAAGAACTGGCATTGCGACGATGAAATCCCGATTCTGCACAATGCAGAAGACACTCTGGAGCGCGGTCCCGCTATTGCGCGTGTGATCGCCGACTTGGCGAGGAGCGGTCGTGCGATGTCGGTTCATGATTGCTCGGAGGGTGGAGCCCTTGTCGCGGTTTCGGAGATGCTGATCGCCGCGCAAAGTGATCGCATTGAGGCATTGGGAGTTGATTTGGACGCGGACTGCTTCATGCGGTCGGACTCCAACTCGCGTGACCAGCACTACGTCGCCGAGACCGCATTTACCGAACAGCCGGCGGCATACATCGTGCAGTCCGCGACCGACGACGACCTCGGCGCGCACGATGGCCTGTGGGGGAGCGGCGAGTGCATGCATATCGGGAAAGTCACTCGTTCGGGACGGCTACGCGTGCTTGACGGCTACGGGGAATATCAGGCGATTCTGTTCGAAGTCCCCCTCGCCGACCTCCGCCGCGCCTTCCTCGGCACGTTGGATTGGTGAATCAACCCGTGCAAGTGTTGTTGGTGCTTGCACCCTTTCAGGGTGCGCAGATGTTTGGGAGCCTATTTCCGGGGGCGGCGCTCCTCGAAGACTCGTCGCTCTGCCCCCGGCTACTGGCTATCAGGCTTTCAGCCTGAAAACAGGTACCCTTCGTCCGTGGTTGGGTTGATCCTCACCCTCAGCGTCTGCTCGATCGCGGCTCTGGCGCTGATCTGGCGTTATGACTTGTACGACAAGGAGCCGTGGTGGGCGCTGCTGATCGCCGCGGGGCTCGGCTTTATCGGGATGGATGCGATCGAGCCTGTTCAGGTCTGGTTCGCTGGGTGGATGGGGGCGGAGCCGGTTCGGTTTGCGCTGATCGCGTCGTTGACGGAGGAGGCGCTGAAACTCGCGTGCGTCATCGCGGTGGCGGTGATGCTCCGTCGCGTGTTCAACGATCCGGTTGACGGGATCATCTACGGCTCGGTGGTCGGATTCGGCTGCGCGATTGAGGAGTCCATCGCGTACTTCTACGAACCCGTGTCGCGGCCGTGGGGGCCGGGGCAGGAGGTCATCCGCCTCTTGGGACACCTCATCTTCGGCGGGCTCAGCGGCTTTGGGGTTGGCTTGATTGTGTGCAAGGGTGTCGCGAGGCGGCGCGCGTGGCTCTGCTTTGCGCTCGGGTTTTCGACCGCGCTGCTGCTGCACTTCCTTTGGGACGTGCTCGCCTCGCGGATGCTCGTGCGGTCGCGGCCGACGAACGTTGATCGCGTGCTCCAGATTTTGCTCATGCTCGCGGGGCTGATCGCCTATGCGGCAGCGCTGAAGTTCGCGTGGACCGATGCTTGTCGGGCATTCGAGGGGGAACATTGGAAGCGACTTCTCTGGGCGCCGACCAAGCGACAGCGCGCGACCGCCCCAGTCAAGCCTCGAATGCGCCGCAAGGGCAAACGGACCAAGGAACAGGTCTGATTGAGGCTTGAACCCTCGATTTCTCAGCCGCGACGAGGGGACCTTCGATATTTCTGAGGCCGAGTGGCGGCCGAACGCCGAACAGGCTATAGTCCTGTCTCACAGCCAGTGACCTCAGATTTCTATTCGGCCCTCGACCGCAGCGCGGCAGGGTCTGATCGGCCTGGGAAACGCTGGCAACGGCCCTTTGCAATGGTGCTCGGGCTGTGCCAACCCAGTACGGCCGCACTTGTTCCAACGTATTTGGCGCAGGGACCGCCCGAAAAAACATCGAGCCCCGCGGTATCGCCGCGCGGCCCGAAGGAGTTTTTCTCTCTTGATGCAGTTCTCTTCTCTTTCGCTCGCCTCGCCCATCCTGGAAGCCCTTCGTGATGAGGGGTACACCATGCCGACGCCGATCCAGGCGAAGGCCATCCCGCCGATCCTGGAGGGCAAGGACCTCCTCGGCTGCGCTCAGACCGGCACCGGCAAGACGGCCGCGTTCGCCCTCCCCATCCTTCACCAACTTATGAACGCGCCGGTCGATAAGACCCGCCGCGGGCCGGTTCTGCCGCGCGTGCTCGTCCTCTCGCCCACCCGTGAACTGGCGACTCAGATCGGCGAGAGTTTCGCCACCTACGGGCGCCACACCGGGCTGAACCACACGGTCATCTTCGGCGGCGTGAGCCAGTTCCACCAGGTTCGTGCGCTCCAGCGCGGCGTGGACATCCTCGTCGCCACCCCGGGGCGCCTAATGGACCTGATGGAGCAGCGGCACGTCAACCTGAGCGCGGTCAAGGTCTTCGTCCTCGACGAGGCCGACCGCATGCTCGACATGGGGTTCATCCAGCCGATTCGGCGAATCGCCTCGGCGGTGCCCGCGGGCCGTCAGACGCTGCTTTTCAGCGCAACGATGCCCAAGGAGATCATGCACCTCGCGGACTCGCTGCTCAAGAATCCGGTCAAGGTCGCGGTGGCGCCGGTCGCTTCGACGGCGGCGCTGATCGAGCAATCGGTCTACATGGTGCAGCGCGAGCGCAAGCCCGCACTGCTCGAGCACCTGCTGAACGATCCGGCCGTCACCCGCGTGCTGGTCTTCACCCGCACCAAGCACGGCGCCGATCGCCTGATGAAGCGACTGATCCAGTCCGGCGTTCCCAGCGACGCGATCCACGGCAACAAGGCCCAGAATGCTCGCCAGCGCGCCCTCGACCAGTTCCGCTCGGGGCGCTCACGCGTGCTGGTGGCGACCGACGTCGCGGCCCGCGGGCTCGACGTCGACGGCATCACGCACGTCTTCAACTACGACCTGCCGAACGAGCCGGAGTCGTATGTCCACCGCATCGGCCGCACGGGTCGCGCGGGGGCCAGCGGCATGGCGATCTCGTTCTGCGATTCGGAGGAGCGCGGGTTCCTCCGCGACATCGAGCGGCTGACCGGCAAGCGGATCCCGTTGGTGGAAGCGCCCCACGGCCTTGTGGACTCGAAGCCGATGGTCCATCGCCCGGAAACCGGCCATCATCGGACCCCCCGGAATCCCGAGCAGCGTCATCACGAGTCTGTGCCGGCGACGAATAGCTTTCGGACGGCTACGCCCGCTCCACGCGGCGGGGGCTCGCGCCCGGTCCACGCCACCACCGGATCGGCCTCGGGTCCCGGGAGGTCGTCCGGCGGCTCCTGGCGCAAGCCCACGAAGCGCCGTTCGTCTTCGCGGTGATGCATGATGGCCCAGATAACGGGCCTATTTCGGCGGAAAGAGTCGGACCGTTCGCCGATTGGCTGGCATCTTCCGATGGACGTGAAAGAATACAGGGGAGGCCAACGATGGCCTCCCTTTTCCATGTCCACGTCAACGCAAAAACACCGGGTCACGCAGTTGCTCGACGCCATCTCGGACGGGGATTCGCGCGCTTCGGCGGAGTTGCTGCCGCTGATCTACGACGAGTTGCGGAAACTCGCGCAGAGTTACCTGGCGAAAGAGGCGCATGTGCTGACGCTTCAGCCGACGGCGCTGGTGCATGAGGCGTACCTGCGGCTGGTCGGGACGCCCGATGCGCAATGGTCCGGGCGTGGGCATTTCTTCGGCGCGGCGGCGCAGGCGATGCGGCGCATCCTGGTGGTCGCGTCACATTTCGGTCACGACAACACGATCGGCTTGCTCGCATGGTCCGCGCGCTCGCCGGAACTGGTCAGTTCATCGCGCGATGGAGATGCGGTGCGACGTGCTGCGGATGCCCTCGATTGTCAACGTTGTCTGCCCCTCTGGCGATGGGCGGTTGGTGGCGGCGGGGTCGAATGATGGAACGGTCATCGTCTTCGAGGCCGAGTCGGCAAGCGAGGTCTCGCGGTTCCGATCGCCCACGCGGCGGGCCGTGGGCGGGTCTTTCTCACCGGACGGCGAGCGGTTTGCGCTTCTCGGGGGACCACGACTCCGTGACGCTGTGGGACCCGCGGACGGGCTCCATGATCTTCGAGTTCCCGCGACAGGAGGCGTCGGCGCGAGCTTCATAAGCGCCTCGAAGGATGGAACGGCGCTGCTGTGGTCCGCCCGGCGGGGTCCGTCGAGCCCCTAGCGTGCGAGTGTTTGCGGCGTCACGATGATCGTGCGCCCGTCCGGCCCGGTGATCTCAATTCGCTTGGATTTCGCGTCCATGGAAGTGATCCTCCACCCCGGCGCGGGCTGGTCGCCCATTCGATAGACCTTCCCGTTGATGGAGGCCATGACTCGTTCGCCCGATCCCATGACCGACTTGACCGCGAACTCCGGGATGGCGATCTCGGCGGGGAGTGATGGTGGATCGGCCTCTGTTGTCTTCGGGTCATCCGCGCGCTCGGGGTGACGCATCGGCGACGGGATCGGCTCACCGGCATTCCAGGCTTCGAGAAAGGCCGTCGCTCGTGTGACCTCGGGGGTCGGCGGTGGCTCTTCCATGCCGGCTTCCGATGAGGTAGCGATCGTCGCCGGCGCTGCGGGAGCGGTTGAAGGCCCCGCATCGGCGAGGAATCTCAGTGCCGCGAAGACCAGCAACGGGGAGAGCAGCGCGGCGGCGAACGCCGCGTGCGGATCGCGGGTGACGGCGTTCATCATG
>JAGVLZ010000332.1 GCA_020054055.1 Phycisphaerales bacterium | reverse complement strand
GTGGGGCAAGCCGTATCAATGCTGCTGCGGCTGCACGATGCGCGCGAAGGCGGCTTCGGCTCCGCGCCGAAGTTCCCGCAGCCGGTGTACTTGGAGTTTCTCTTCGAGGCGATCGACTCGATTCCCGATCCGGCTGTGCAGGCGAGCGCGCGGCGGGCGTTGCGGCTGACGCTCGACAAGATGGCGCTGGGCGGGATGTTCGACCAGGTTGGGGGAGGGTTTCATCGCTACAGCACGGATGAGAAGTGGCTCGTGCCGCACTTCGAGAAGATGCTGTACGACAACGGGCAACTGGCGTCGCTGTACGCGCGGTCGTATCGCGCGACGGGGGACGAGTTTGATGCGACGATCCTGCGGCGGACGCTCGACTATGTGCTGCGCGAGATGACCGCTGAAGGCGGGGCGTTTTACTCCGCGCAGGATGCGGAGGTGAACCACCGCGAGGGTCAGAACTATCTGTGGACGCGGGAACAGTTCGTCGATGCTCTCGGCGACGAAGAGTGGGAGTTTGCATCGAAGGTCTACGGCGTCTCGGCGGGCACGAACTTCAGAGACCCGCACCATCCCGAGGATGCGCCCGCGAACGTGCTGTTTCTGAAGGAGCGAGTCGGGCCGGTGGATGCGGCGCGGCTGGCGCGCGTGAATGAGCGTTTGTTCGAAGCGCGGAAGAAGCGCGACCAGCCTGGGCTGGACGACAAGGCGATCGTGTCGTGGAACGGGCTGATGATCGCGGGGATGGCGGACGGCGGGACGGCGCTGAAGGAGCGGAAGTATCTTGAGGCGGCGCGCCGCGCGGCGGCGTTCATCCTCAAGCACATGCGCGACGAGCCCCGCGCGCACGCAAGGGGAGGCCTCCTCCGCACGCATCGTGCCGGGACCTCGAAGACCCCGGCGTTCCTCGAAGATTACGCGATGCTGATGCATGGGCTGATCGCCCTGCATCGTGCGGGGCTCGCGCTCGACGATCCCGACAACACCTCCCTCGCCGCCGCCCGAGAACTCTGGGGCGAAGCGAAGCAACGCTTCGGCGACGCCGCCCGCCCCGGCGTGCTCTTCGACACCATGCCGGAACAGTCGGACCTCATCGTGCGGACCAGCGGCACCTACGACGGGGCGATGCCCTCCGGCCCGGCGGTGATGATGAACAACCTGATCGACCTGTACGAGATCACGGGCGAGCGTTCATACCTGGAGGAAGCGGCGCGGGTTCTCGCGAGCATCAGCCATGCGGTGGCGGAATCGCCGGTGGGGGCATCGGTCGCGACGCGGGGGCTGCTCCGATTGCTTCGGCTCGATGCGACGCTTGTCGAAGCGATCGGCGCGGGACCGGGGGGCGGCCCTGAAGTTGTGCGGGCGCACGACACGCCCGTGCGGGTCTTCGCGGCCGAGGAGCGGGTGGAGGTTGCTCGGGACAGGCCAGCGGAACTGGCGGTCGAACTGCGCATCGCCAAGGGGTTCCACGTCACGGCGCACGAGCCGGGAGTGGAGGGGCTCGTGCCACTCGAGTTCGAGTTGCGCGGCGGGAGCGGGGTGCGCCTGGCGGTCGACTACGCGAAGGGGGAGGCGTATCAGGGGGCGGCGCTTCCTCCTGAGGACAAGGGGAAGTTGATGGTGTACGCGGGGTTGCTTCGCTTTGCGCTGCGATTGGAGAGAACGGAGGAGGCGTGGTCCGGCAGGCCGATGATCGTCGTGACGTATCAGGCGTGCGACGATGAGGCGTGCTTCCAGCCGATGACGGTCGAGTTGGATGTGGCGATTGATCCAGGATGAGGGGCTAAACGGTCATCATCGCCCCCTCCATCGCCCGCGGACTCGTGCCGCCTCCCCCGCCCCCGGCATAGGACCGGGGAGGATGAAAAAAGCCCCGCGGACGGCCGCGGGCTTCGTTCATCGGTTTCCGTGCATCTCACTCGCAGACGGCGAGGAAGTTGGCGAGCACGGTGGTGACGTCGCTGAAGTCCACATCGCCGTCGAAGTCCGCGTCGCCCTGAGGCCCGGCGCCTCCGAAGTTGGCGAGGACGGTGGTGACGTCGAGAAAGTTCACCTCGCCGTCGAGGTTGGCATCGCCCAGGCAGCCCGGGGGCGGGGCGCACTCGACGGTTTCGACGCGGAAATCATCGATCGCCGCTTCGATAAGCGAGCCGGTCGAGAGGTCGCTCGCGATGAATCGCACGCGGACAGTCGAAGAGTGCGCGACAAAGTTGGAGACGACGAAGGAGTGGAAGAACCATCCGCCGCTGGCTTCGATGCCCGCCGGGCCGATGGTTTCGACGGCGACGAAGTTGGTGCCGTCGTTGGTGATGGCGATATCGAAGGTGTCGTTGTTCGGATCGCCTCCCGTGTCGTTGGAGTACCAGCGCCAGTAGGAGATGGTGGCGCCCGGTGTGGCGCTGAGGTCGATGACGGGCGAGAGGAGGGTCGTGATCCCGCCGTCGACGTCCGCTTCGCCCAGCGTTCCGCCCGGCGTGCCTTGGCCGGTGAAGAAGCAGTTCACGCCGGGGTCGGTTGTCTGATCGTCTTCGGGCTGGGCGGCGGTGCCGTTCGGATTGCCGAAGACCCACTGGCCGGTTGAGGCGGTATCGCCCGGAGCGCTGAGGTTCCATCCGGTGTTCGATTCCGCGGAGTCCACCGTGGTCACGAGGCCCGTCGCAGAAACGGCACCGAAGGATTCAATCGGGGCGTTGAAGGGGTCTTGATCCAGCCCGCCGCCCTGGATTCCGGCCTGCACGTAGTATCCGATGGCCGAGCCGCAGGGAGTCGCGGGGAAGTTGACTTCGTAGGAGTTCGGCGAAGTTTCTGTCATCGGGATGGAGGTGAAAGCGCCACCGTTGACGTTGTAGAAGAAGACGCCGGTGCCGGGTTCCGGCGCGCCGCTCACCGGGACGACGTCGACCTGGAGTGTGGTGGTACCGAACGGTGAGACAGTGGCGGGTTGGCCGGAGGGGTAGACAAAGTCGATGAGAACCACGGCCGGGCAGGCGATGCTGTGCTGGCCGAAGGCTTCGCAGATGAGGGCGTAGTTCGGCGTGCCGTTGTTGAGGTCGGCGTCGTTGTCGTCGACGGTGAGCCATTCGACGGCGGTCTGGGGGTGGGCGGAGTTGACGCCGATGCCGCCACCGGTGATCTGGGACCAGTCGACGTGAAGTTGTCGGAGGAGTTCGATGCCGGTCGGCTGGCCGTAGGCGGTGACGAAGTTGTTGCGCATGTCCCAGACGACGCCGCCGATGATCTGGCCGCAGCAGTGGGGGGCTCCGCCGCAGGAGCCGGAGCATGGGTACTGGATGTTCGCGGCTTCCGGGTTGCGGATGGGGCTGCCGTCGTTCATGCGGAAGTTGCGGGCGATGATCCCGTCGTCGTAGACCATCATGGCGACGGTGTCGGAATAGCCCTCGCCGAAGGCGCCTTGCGCGAGGTCGAGACGGTTCACGATGAAGTGGCCGTATTCGTGGGCGACGACGCTGCTGTAGGCGGAGTTGACGCAGGTGATGGAGGGTTGGGTCGGGTGGACGCCCGTGACGAAGAAGTTGGTGGTGAGCGAGATGGTGTCGAAGAAGGCGTTGCAGGTGTCGTTGAGGTTGACGTTCGCGGGGACGACGATGTCGAGGCCGATGAAGGAAGGCGCTCGGTCGCGGAAGTAGTTGTGGGCGAGCGTCTGGTGGACGAAGGCGTTGACCTGCGAGGTTGTCTGGGAGTTTTGGCCGCCCGGCGTGGGGTTGAGGATGATGTTCGCGGGGCCGGGCGGGGTGATGCCCGCTGCGCTCGCGGAGAGTTCGGCGCCCATGTCGTTCTGAACGGCGACCCAGCGGCCCTGGGCGACGGTCGATGTGACGGTGAGCGGGCCGCCCAGCGCGTTGTTGATGACGAACGCGCCCGCGACGTCGGCGAGGGCGTTGTTCCCGCCGGTAATCGTGGCACGAATTTCGGGCATGTCGAGGAGTGCCGGCGGATTGGCGGTGAGGTCGGGCAGCAGGCCGGGCGATCCCCAGCCCTTGACGGTGCCGCTGACATCCTGTGTTCCGTGGAGGATCGCATCGCGGGCGAAGGCGAGGTTGCCGTTTGACGCGTCGACGAAGAATGTTCGCTTCAACGGCACGGCGCCGACGCCGGCGCCGGCGCCCCAGAACTTCCATGCGCGAACGGCTTCGACGCCCCGCACCTCATCGCCTTCGCCGGCGTAGACGACCATCGTCGGCACGCCGAACTCCTGCATCGCGGCGAACTCCGGCAGCGCGGTGACGGCGGCGATTGCCTGCTGCGCATCGAGCCGATCGGGGCGGAATCCGCCTTCGGGGGTCGCGGCGAGGCGCGCGTTCGCCATCGCGACCACCTGGCCTTCGAGCGTTCCCTTGACGACGACGCGGACCACGCCGCGCTCGACGGGCAGGCCGTCGAGTGTCTGGTCGTACACCACCACGGTCGAGTTGCTCGACATAAGTTCGTTGACGCGCGAAAGGGAAACCGTAGGTCGGCCCGCGCCGAAGACCGCGGCGTCTTCCGCGACGAAAGCGTCAGCGGCGGCGAGCGCCGTCGCGGCCTTGTTCATCGGCCGGCCGTAGACCATCGAGACCCGGTCCCCGATCGTCTCGGTGCGGACGCCCGGATACTTTTGTATCAGTTCGAGCGCTGCGGTCGGCAGCCGATCCGGCGCGCCCGCGGCCAAACCTGAAAAGCAAAGCAGAACCCCAGTCCCCAACGTGTTCACGATCGATTTCATCTCGCATCTCTCCCAGCGCGAAACAGTCTCACCCGGCGCGCACGAACGCCGTCCGGGGTGTGTTCCGGCTCCTACAAACTAAGCCGGATTGGGGTGGATACCAGCGAAATCGGCAGATATCCCGAAATCGGGAGGTTTTTGGTCCGAGAAGCGGCTCTGGTCAGTCTCAGCGATGAGGATCGTGCCCGCCGCCGTGGGTCGGAGCGTCAGCGGTCTTGTGCGTCGGGCTGGTGCTGTTGGTCGGGTTGGGCTTCATTGGTTTCTCGTCCTGATGAGCCTGCTCGGTCGGCATGGGGGCGGCGGGAGTGAGCATCGGTTGCGGCGCGCTCGGCTCGGGCGCATTCTGCGCGTGCGGCGTCTCGATACCGATCGGGCGTGTGAGCAAGCGGTCCTGATAGGGGTGCTCGCCCAGCCAGCGGACCTTGCCCGAGGCGAGGTCGTACACCGCTCCGACGACCTTGAGTTTATTCGATTGAACGAGGCCGCGGACCTCTTCGCTCTCGGTGAAGAGGTCGTCGATGCTGCGCCAGACGTTGGCTTCGATCGAGGCGTTGATGAGTTCATCTCCCGCGAGCCCCGGCCGGTTCTTCCGCACCCATTCCACCGCGGGGATGATGTTATCGACGAGGCCGGGGATGGAGCCGTGGACTTCCGCGCCGGTGGCGACGGCCTTCACCGCGCCGCAGGAGGTGTGGCCCATGACGACGACGAGCGGCGAGTGCAGGTGTCCCGCGCCGTACTCGATGGTGCCGACCTCATCCGTGTCGGAGACGTTGCCCGCGACGCGGATGACAAAGAGATCGCCAATGCCGCGGTCGAAGAGGCGCTCGGTTGGCACGCGCGAGTCGGAGCAGGAGAGGATGACGGCGAAGGGATGCTGCCCCTCGGCGACTTCCGCGCGGCGCGCGGCGTCGGAGTTCGGGTTCTCGACGTTGCCCGAGGCGAACCGCGCGTTGCCCTCGCGGAGCATGAGCCAGGCCTGATCAGGAGTGGGCGCGTTCGCTGCGGCGTCGTGCGCGTTCTGGCCCGCGGGGATCGGGGTGACGACGAGCGCGAGCAGAGAGGCGATGGCGATGGGACGGGTCTGGTTCATGGCGATGCTCCTGCGGCGCCCTTCAGGGGGCACGCTGATGCAGGTTTCATCGGCGGGAAAGATGAGCGGCTGAATCCCGGCGCTGGCGCTTGGGGCTCTGTTATCGGGCGCTTCCGGGGGCGGGCGCGATGATGCCGCGGCATTCACCGAAGCCGATGCGGCGGAATCCTTCGCGCTCGCAGTAGCCCTTCATGATGACCTCATCGCCGTCTTCGAGGAAGGTGCGCTTTTCGCCCGTGGGGAGTTCGATCGGTTTGCGTGGCTTGCCCGGGCCGTCCCATGTGAGTTCGAGGAGGCAGCCGCGGGAGTCGGGGGATTGGCCGCTGATGGTGCCGCTGGCGAGGAGGTCGCCGGGCTGCATGTTGCAGCCGTTGGAGGCGTGGTGGGTGAGGAGTTGCGCGATGGTCCAGTACATGTCCTTGAAGGAGCCCTTGGAGAGGCGGATGGGGGAGAGGTTTCGGTCGCGCATCTGCTTGGAAGTGAGGAAGACTTCGAGAGTGATGTCGATGCCGCCGAGTTTCTGGTCGCGCTCGGAGAAGAGGTGGGGGAGCGGTGCGGGGTCGCCATCGGGGCGCTTCATCGCGGGGCAGCGGAAGGGGGCGAGGGCTTCCATCGTGACGACGTAGGGGGAGACAGTGGTGGCGAAGTTTTTGGCGAGGAATGGGCCGAGGGGCTGGTATTCCCATTTTTGCATGTCGCGGGCGGACCAGTCATTGACGAGGCAGAGGCCGAAGATGTGGTCCTCGGCCTGCTCGATGTTGATGGGTGCGCCGATATCATTGCCGCGGCCGACGAAGAAGCCGACTTCCATCTCGTAGTCGAGGAGTTTGCATGGGCCGAAGGTGGGAGCCGCGGCGTCGTCGGCCTTGGTCTGGCCGCGGGGACGGGTGATGGTCGTGCCGCTGGGGACGATGGAAGATGCGCGGCCGTGGTAGCCGATGGGAACCCACTTGTAGTTGGGGAGGAGCGGGTTGTCGGGTCGGAACATGGCGCCGACGGTGGTGGCGTGGTGGATCGAGGCGTAGAAGTCGGTGTAGTTGCAAACGATCATCTCGCTGAATCTGACATCACTCTGACGATAAAGTATGCGAGACTTGGCGGCGGGGCGGCGCGCGATGCGCTTCCCGTCCTTGCGGAGAATGCCACTCACGACGCGCCTCAGACGCGAGAGAATCCTGGGCGTTGAAGTAGAGAACGATGCGAAGTCCATAATATCACCGAGTTCATCCGACCGACCAAGTTCTTTCTCGATCAGCCCCTCCGCCTCGCACGATACGAGCGAGAGCACATGGTCCCCGATCAGCACTCCGACTCCCCCATCTTTAGGCAACCCTTCCAACTCTTCTTCACCTTCGGCGAGCGTGTCGAACTCGCAGAACGGCAGATTCTGAATCGGAAAATCCGTCGCCGGATCGTTCGCGGATTCAACCCAGGATTTCAGGTTGGGATCGTGTGTTTCGTTGATTTCGTAGGGCATGGTGGTTATTTCCGTTCCTGTGCCTTTAGCCTCCTCCCCCGGTCCTACCGGGGGAGGTTCCCGAGTCTTCGAGGGCGGAGGGGGTGTCTCTGCGTCCGAGAGCGGCGAGGCGCGCCAACGCCACTCGCGGGATCAACAAGACTACTCCCGCGGCACTTTCATTCACACTCGCCGCCGCGACTTGCAGCACATGCAATCCGCGCTCGCGCATCCATTCGTCACGCCCGTGATCATCTCGTGGAGAGCCGCGGCCGTGAGTCCATTTACCGTCGACCTCGACAACGAGCGCGGCCTCGTGGCAGTAGAAGTCTGCGATGAAGGGGCCGAGGGGGTGTTGGCGGCGGAACTTGAGGCCGGCGACATGGTGGCCGCGGAGGCGTGACCAGAGGATCACTTCCGGTATCGACATATCTTTGCGAAGATCCGCGGCGAATGAGGTTGAGCGTTGCGTGGCGGCGACGCGTGTGCGCAGCGGACGCCGCGCCCCCTCCGTCCTCGAAGACTCGGACACCTCCCCCGCTGGGAGCGGGGGAGGAGGCTGCGCGCCGCTGCGCGGCTTGGTTTTGTTGTTGCCCTGATCGTTCATACCACCCCCATCCCCTTCAACTCATTCACCGGCTCCTCGAATGAGCAGGAGCCGAAACTTGTCGCGAACGTTTCGCGGACGCGGGCGAGGCGGGCGTTCTCGATGCGCTTGTCGCGCCAGGTGAGCGCGCCGTCGTCGAAGATGAAGGCACGCGGGTTGGTCTCTTCGAGGACTGTGACGAGGTCGGCCTCGGCGGGGCGCGTGCCGGGGATGAAGCCGATGCGCGCGAAGGCGGCGGCGGTGAAGACGTTGAGGAAGCCGTACATCACGCCGAGCGGGCAGCCCTTCTCGTAGGTGAGCGGATACTCAGCGCGGACGGGGTGGTGCAGGCCGGCGGTGGCCTTGAAGGGGACGTCCGCGGCGGCGCAGGCGATCATGAACTGTGCGATCTCGATTGCTTTCGGAAAAGCCTCAGGGGTGACGCCGCCGGTGCGGATCTTCGCGGCGGCGCCGGTGCCGCTCATGGCGATGATGAGGCCGCGGACGTCGATGGGGCCGGCGACGGGGACCTCGAAGAAGGGTTCGAGTTGCTCTGGGATGGTCTTCATCGCGGTGTCGATCTGCTTGCCCGATTGAGCCTTGATCTCGATCGCATCGACGACGATTCCGCCGGCGACGACGACATCGGGCACG